>JBGTEW010000456.1:0-12212 GCA_041747615.1 Burkholderiaceae bacterium
GGGGTGGCGGTGGGTGTCATTCTGTCGATCGTGTCGGCGGATCTGGGCGGCAATGCGGCAGGCGGTGCGCTTAGTACCGCCGGAGTGGCGACGCTGCTGTCGTTCAACCGCGATCAGGAGCGTGAGGCCGATCAGGCGGCACTGCACGCGTTGTACCGGGAGTATGGCCACGTCGGTGGTGCCGTGGATCTGTTCAAGGTTTTGACGCGATTGCCGGGCGCCAAACAGGAATCCGGTGTCGCGAACGTTGAGTTTCTGCGCACGCATCCGCTGACGGCGAATCGGGTCGCCGCGATCGAGCAGTGGGCGGCAGACAACGGCGCCGCGATCGACGGACCCCGGCGGCCGCTGCCGCCGGCGATCGCGGCACTGCGCAAGTAGCGCTCCCACCGTCGTAGAATCGCGCTCCGACCATACCCCCATCTGATGTTGCAGCCCATCACTGCCGATAGAGAAATCGATACGCGCGGCCTGAACTGTCCGTTGCCAATACTGCGCGCCAAAAAAGCGCTGTCGGACATGACGACCGGCCAGGTGCTGAAAATCGTGGCGACCGATCCGGGTTCGGTGCGCGATTTCCAGGCGTTTTCGAAACAGACCGGAAATGAGCTGCTGGTGCAGCAGACGGTCGACAGGGAATTCATTCACTTCCTGAAGCGACGATGAGCTCGCCCCCGCCCCTTCCGGCTGCACCGCAACGTCGCGGCTCGACGCTGAGGATGCTGTTCTGGCTCCTGGTCGTGCCGGTCGCGCTGATTTCACTTTACTTCGCAGTCGTGCTGAACTGGAACTACTCCAGCGGCGAGCGTGCGGGCTGGGTGCAGAAGCTCAGCCGCAAGGGGTGGTTGTGCAAGACGTGGGAGGGCGAGATGGCGATGGTGTCGATGCCGGGCGCGATTCCCGAGAAGTTTCTGTTCACGGTGCGCGATGACGCGGTCGCCGAAAGCATCAACAAGGTGATGGGCAAGCGGGTGATGTTGCACTACGAAGAAAAGGTCGGATTGCCGACTAGTTGCTTCGGCGACACGCGCCGTTTCGTCACGAGCGTGACCCAGGTTGACGACATCCCGCTGGTACCGGGAGTGGTCGTTCCGGCAAAGCCGTCATCGACCACGACGCCGGTACCAGCGTTACCGCCACCTACAGCGCCGCATTCCCCGGTGGAAACGCCGCCGGCAAAGGGCTAGGGAACGCTGAGCCACCTGTGATTGATACCCGCAGTAGCGGCAAAGAGCCTAGGCTGCACCGGCGCCCACCAGCATTTCGCACGGTCCGATAAATCCGTCTGCAGTTTCAAACTGCCGCAACTCACGTTCGATCTCATCCCAGGTGTCGGCGCGCTCGGGATCGCTAAGCGAGCTCATCATCTGATGCAATGCGCCGAACGATTCGCGCTCGAATCGCACGCACTCCGCTGCACTCGGCAGCCGCACCGGAGAATCGACCTTGCGTATTTCGATGTCCCGCAGGCCGGCGCGCTCGTACGCAGCCGCCAGCACGCCTTCGCCGCCGAGTGAAAATGGCCCGGGCTGGCCCGGCTGCGGTGGTGGAAGCTTCGCACGCCGGCGAATGATGCCGACGGGAATTGAGAAGAACGCATTCTTATCGGGCGTCGAGTAGACAACCGCCGCAAAGCGCCCACCAGGCTTCAGCGCACGACGGATTCCGGTCAGCGCGCGCTGCTGGTCTGGAAAATAGATCAATCCGACGCGTGAGATCACCGCGTCAAAGCTGGCGGCGGGCAAGTCTCCGAGGGCTTCGCCGTCGAGCTCGCGCGTCTCGATGTTCGATAGTCCGGCCGCGCGCGCGTCTGCCAGCGCGTAGTCGAGCAAAGCGGGCGCGATGTCAGTGGCGAGCACATGGCCGGTTGGCCCCACACGTTTTGCAGCCGCAAGCGATTGCTCGCCGGCGCCGGCGGCAATGTCCAGCACGCGGCTGCCAGCCTTGATGTGCGCCAGGTCGAGCATCTGTTCGGTGGCCGCGCCGAGCCATTCACCCAGGAACGGTCCCCATCGGTGCCATGCTTCAGCAGCGCTCTGCCATTGCGCGCGGGTGGTGGTCTTGAACTTTGCTGCATCGAAAACGGGTCGGTCGTCCATGTGAGCCTCCTTTGAAGTGAGGAGCGAAGCGTCGATCCTCTGCGATCTGACGTCTAGTCAATAATCTGGACTTGTCGCGCCATGGTGGCGCTCGAGGCTCCATCGCATGATCAACTACGGACAGTTTTGCACCGTCGCGCGCGGTGCCGAGGTTTTTGGCGAACGCTGGACGCCGTTGGTCGTGCGCGAGCTGCTGTGTGGCAGCACGCGCTTCAACGACATTCGCCGCGGCGTGCCGCGAATGTCGGCGACTCTGCTCGCACAACGGCTACGAAAGCTTGAAGAGATCGGCGTAGTCGAACGTGTCCGCGACGGAAATGCGCATGAGTACCGCCTCACCCCCGCCGGTGAGGAGCTGCGCCCCATCGTAATGGCGCTCGGCCACTGGGGCGCACGGTGGATCGGCAGCCGGTTGCAGCCCGGCCAGCTCGATGCCGGTTTCCTGATGTGGGATGTGCGGCGTTTCGCGAAGCTCGACGAGTTTCCGCGCGGGCGCCGCGTCGTGATTCAGTTTTGTTTCTCAGACGCGCGGCCGCGCGAGCGTGTGTGGTGGCTGGTTGTCGAACAGGGGAGCGCAGATCTGTGCCGCGATGATCCCGGGCACGAAGTGACGTTGATCGTCGAATCGAACGTGCTGGCGCTGACCGACGTGTGGACCGGCGAGCGCGAGCCTTCGGAAGTCCTGCGCAGGGCTGAGCTGCGCGTCATCGGACCGTCTGCCGATGCAAAGCTATTGTGGCGCTGGCTGGGGCGTAGTGCATTTGCATCGACGCGTGCCGAGCGCCGCACGGCGCGGGCCGCGTAGCCGCGCTGCCAGCTCCGCATCACGCGGCAGGGAGACGCTTTCGCTGCTCTTTGACTTTCAGCAAGGTTGCGCCGAAGCCGGTCAATCGTTCTTTTTCCTGCGCGACAACCGCCGGCGGAGCGCGCTCGACGAAGCTCGCGTTACCGAGCTTTCCTTCCGCTTTGCGAATTTCGTTTTCAAGGCGCGCGATTTCCTTGTCGAGGCGTTCGCGCTCCGCACCGACGTCCACCTCGATCTTCAGCAACAGCCGGTAGCCGTCAACGACCTTGATCGGCGCGGTCTTGCCGTTCGAAGCCGCATTCACATCGGCGACGATTTCAATGTCCGACAAGCGGGCCAACGCCTGTACGTACGGCGACAGCGACGCCAGCGTCGTCTCATCTCCCGATGCCACCAGCGGCACTCTCTGCGCAGGCGACAAGCTCATCTCGCTGCGCAGATTTCTCAGCGCGTCGATCGTGCGCTTCAGCAGTGAAATGTCGGCATCGGCCTGCGGATCGATCTTCTCCGGCTGGGTCTTCGGGTACGGCTGAATCATGATCGACGTCTGCTGCCGGGCCGTGCGCTTGCCGCTCAGCACCGAAACGTTTTGCCACAGCTCCTCGGTGATGAATGGAATGACCGGATGCGCAAGCCGTAATGCGGTTTCGAGCACACGCACCAGCGTGCGACGAGTGGCGCGCTGCTGCGCCTCATTGCCGCCGGCTAACTGCACCTTGGCAAACTCCAGGTACCAGTCGCAATACTCGTTCCAGACGAACGAGTAAATCGCGTTGGCCACATTGTCCAGCCGGTAGTCGGCAAACCCTTGCGCCACTTCCGCCTCGGTGCGCTGCAATTCGCCGATGATCCAGCGATCGACGAACGACAGCTCGACCGGCAGCCTCTCGTCCGCCCCGCAGTCGTGACCTTCGGTGTTAATCAGCACGAAGCGCGTCGCGTTCCACAGCTTGTTGCCGAAGTTGCGATAGCCCTCGCACCGCTTGATGTCGAACGTCACAGTACGGCCGAGCGTTGCCGAAGCAGCCATCGTGAAGCGCAGTGCATCCGCGCCGAAGGCGGCAATGCCGTCGGGAAAGTTCTTGCGCACCTTGGCGGCGACTTTCGGTGCATCCTCGGGACGGCGCAGGCCGGTCGTGTTTTTCTCGACCAGTGTTTGCAGGTCCACACCGTCGATGATGTCGAGCGGATCGAGCGTGTTGCCTTCGCTCTTCGACATCTTGCGACCCTCACCGTCGCGCAGCATTCCGTGTATGTAAACGGCGCGGAATGGAACGCGGCCGGTGAAGTGCGTCGTCATCATCACCATGCGCGCGACCCAGAAAAAGATGATGTCGTAGCCGGTGATGAGCACCGTTGACGGCAGATACAGGTCGTACGCGAGCCTGTCCGCCGGCTGCGGCCAGCCAAGCGTCGAAAACGGGAACATCGCGGCCGAAAACCATGTGTCGAGCACATCCGGGTCACGGCGCAGCGTGACCCCGGCGCCGGCCTGCTCCTGTGCTTCCGCTTCGGTGCGTGCGACGAACACACCGCCCTTACCGTCGTACCACGCCGGGATCTGATGCCCCCACCAGAGCTGGCGCGAGACGCACCAGTCCTGGATGTTTTCAAGCCACTGCGTGTAGATCGTCTTCCACTGCTCCGGAAAAATGTTGACATCGCCGCGTGCGACAACATCAAGCGCCACCTGTGCGATCGATTGGCCCGGATGTAACGTTCCTGCCGGCGCCGGCTTGCTCATCGCCATGTACCACTGCTCGGAGAGCATCGGCTCGACCACCTCTCCAGTGCGCTCGCATCGTGGCACCTGCATCTTGTGCGGCTTCTCCGAAACGACGAGGCCTGCTTCTCGCAGGTCGGCCAGCACCGCTTTGCGCGCGACGTAACGGTCCATGCCGCGATACTGGGCCGGTGCGTTGTCGTTGATCGTGGCGGTCAGGGTAAAGATCGAAATCGGTTCCAGCCCGTGCCGCTGTCCGACGGCAAAATCGTTGAAGTCGTGCGCCGGTGTGATCTTCACTGCGCCGGTACCGAACTCCATCGACACGTAGTCATCGGCAATCACCGGAATCGTGCGGCCGGTCAGCGGGAGGTGAACCTGGCGCCCCACCAGATTCCGATAGCGTTGGTCGTCGGGATGCACCGCGACGGCAACGTCGCCGAGCATCGTCTCCGGCCGCGTCGTTGCAACGACGATCGAGTCCTTGCCATCGGTAGCCGGATAGCGGATCTCCCAAAGGCGGCCGTCTTCCTCTTCGGTCTCTACTTCGAGGTCGGCCACCGCGGTTTGCAGCTTGGGATCCCAATTTACAAGTCGCTTGCCGCGGTAAATCAGACCCTGCTCGTACAGACGCACGAACGTTTCGACAACCACGTTCGACAGATTCTCATCCAGCGTGAAGTAAACGCGGCTCCAGTCGACCGAGTCGCCGAGCCGCCGCATCTGTTGCACGATCGCGTCGCCCGACGTGTGCTGCCACTTCCACACTTCCTCGACAAACTTCTCGCGGCCAATTGCGCGGCGGTCGATGCCTTGCGTTTCGAGCTGGCGCTCAACGACGATCTGCGTCGCGATGCCGGCATGATCCGTACCGGGCAGCCACAGCGTGTTGAATCCCCGCATGCGGTGATAACGGGTCAGCGCATCCATGATCGTGTGATTGAACGCGTGACCCATGTGGAGCCGGCCCGTGCGGTTCGGCGGCGGCAGCTGGATCGAGAACGAAGGCTTGTCCGGATCCATGCCGGCGGCAAAGTAGCCGCGCGATTCCCATATCGGCGCCCAGCGTGCCTCGATCGAGGCGGGGTCAAAGCTCTTTGCGAGCTCGGCGGCGGGCGGGGCACCGAGCGCGCCAGATTGATCGGCCGTCATGGAGCAATACGGCACATTGCTACTTCAGCGGCGAGCGCTGGCGTTGCACCTCTGCAGCAATCGCGCGGGCAATCGTCTCGCGTACCGTCGAGTCGAGCGCCGGACGAAGATCGGATATCAGAGCTGACAAAGCGCGTACGAGCGTAGGCTGCAACCGCTCGCGCACCTGCCGCTCAAGTTCCGCTGAAAGCTGCGGCTGCAACTCGCGGAACAGGCTTTCGCGCAGCTGCGTTTCTATCCGGTCCCAGTCGATGGCCGGTGGGGCTGCCGCCGGTGGAATCGGCGCAGGCGGAATTGGCGCAGGCGGAGGCGGAGTAGGCGAAGGCGAAGGCGGCGCATCAAACGCCGGCGTAAATGCCGGCGCCACCGACGCAAACAGCGTCGAGGGTGGCGGTGCGGGCTGTATCGGTCGTGGTGCCGCTTCCTGCGGTGGCGCCACCACCGGCGGTGGAGGCTGCGGCAGCGAGATGTCCAGATCGAGCGACGGCAATGTCAATCGCTCGGTCAGCACCGGGATCGTGGCGTCGTCGGGCATGACCTTGCCGCCCGGTTGGGTAAGTCTTTCCAGATCAGTACTCTTGCGAGTGCTAGTCGCCATTCTTGACATCAATCGCGGTGGGCTGAAAGCCGCTGTCCCGATAGCATTTGAAACGCGCGCGCGCTTGCAGGCGGTCTTCGTCCTCACCGGATACGACTTCGATGACGCGCTGATAACGTGAAAAAAGCTTATCGAACTGCGGCGGAGCGTCGTCGTCGAGCATCAGCAGTACATCACTGGCCGGCGCAGTGCCCGCATCGAGCGCAAGGAGTACGGGTGTTGCCGCGGCGAGTGCAGAATCCGTATAGACGTGCGGCACGAAATCCAGCGCGGAAAACGTCCATAGCGCGCTGTCGAACTGGGCCAGCCGGTCGGCATTTCGCGTGTAGACGACCGCACGCTTGCCTGCCGCGCGCGCCTTGCGCGTAACACGGCATGCGTACTGCAGGCGGTGGCTCACACCAAAATGAAAGTCGATTCTTGTCACGCCGTTACTTCGCTCGCTCGATCAGGAACTGGGCCAGCAGTGGTACCGGTCGCCCGGTCGCGCCCTTTGCCGGACCGCCCTTCCATGCGGTTCCTGCTATATCCAGATGCGCCCATGGGTAAGCCTTGGTAAATCGCGACAGGAAACAAGCGGCGATGACGGCCCCGGCGCCCGGCGTTCCTATATTCGCCATGTCCGCAAAATTCGATTTCAACTGTTCCTGATAGTCCTCGTTCAACGGCATATGCCATGCCGGGTCACCGGACTCATGGCCTGCCTTCAGCAGCTTCGCTGCAAGGTCGTCATTGTTCGCGAACAGTCCCGAATTTACGCCGCCAAGTGCAATGACGCACGCACCGGTCAGCGTCGCGATATCGATGACCGCAGCCGGCTTGAACCGCTCGCTGTAGGTCAGCGCGTCGCACAGAATCAGGCGCCCTTCGGCGTCGGTATTCAGAATTTCGATGGTCTGGCCCGACATGGACGTGACGATGTCGCCCGGCTTGGCGGCGTTGCCCGACGGCATGTTCTCACAGGCGGCAACGACACCCACAACGTTGATCTTGAGCTTCAACTCGGCCAGTGCGCGCATCGTGCCGAGCACGCTGGCGGCTCCGCACATGTCGAACTTCATCTCATCCATCGCGGACCCGGGCTTGATAGAGATTCCGCCGGAGTCGAACGTGATTCCTTTGCCGACCAACACGACCGGAGCTGCCTTGCCTGCGCCTTTGTACTTCAACACGATCAGACGCGGCGGCTGCACCGAGCCCTTGGCAACCGCAAGCAGCGAGCCCATTTTCAGTGCTTCGAGCTGCTTGGCCTCGAGCACTTCGACATCGAGCTTCCACTTCTTCGCCATCTTGCGCGCTTCGTCGGCCAGAAAGCTCGGTGTGCAGATATTGGGCGGAAGGTTACCGAGACGCTTGGTCAGCTCCATGCCGTTGGCAACGGCTTCGCCGTGCCTGAGTCCGCGCTCGGCCGCGGCGTTGCGGGTCTTCAGCAGCAGGCCGACAGTGTCGGCACCGTTCGCATCCGGCTCGCGCTGGCTTTTCAGTTCGTCGGTGCGGAACGCGGTCTCGCGCGCGGCGATCGCGAGGCTGCGCGCGTGCCATTCTGCATCGCGGTTTCGCACTTGCCAGTCGAGCGCGGCCACGGTGACACTTCTCGCTGCACCGTTGAAAGCCTTCAGACCGCAGCGGACCGCATCAGTGAAGTGTCGCTCGTTGAAGTCGTCCTTGCTTCCGAGCCCTGTCAGCAAAACGCGCGGTGCCGTCACGCCCTTGAGTCCGAACAGCGGCAACCATGCGCCGCGTTTGCCGGTCATGTCCCCCGCTTTTACCGCGGCCTTGATGGCGCCACCGCTCGCAGCGTCGAGCGCCTTGGCGACCGGCGTCAGCTCACCTTCTGCGTGCACGCCGACTACGATCGCGTCGGTCTTGATGCCCTCGGGCCGACCGACCGCTGTGATAAATTCCATCGACCCTTCTCCTTTGACTTCTCGCTTTTCAATCGCTATCGAACGCTTACCGTCACGCGAACACTTGCAGCGCAGCGTCGCTCGCAGGGAGCGGGGCAGTATATAGCCGTCGATGATTTTCCGTCGCTCGATCGTTTCCGAGTTGACCAGCACCGCGAGCGCCGTGTTCACGGTCCTCTTCTCGATCATTTTCTCGGTGGGTCTGGTGCGCATCCTCGGCCAGGCGGCCGGTGGCCGGGTCGACAATCAGGCCGTTTTCGAGCTGGTCGCGCTGACTGCGCTGACATGGCTGCCTATCGTGCTGACGCTTACGCTTTTCGTGTCCGTACTGATGACGATGACGCGCGCTTATCGCGATTCCGAGATGGTTGTCTGGTTCACCGCGGGGCGCAGCTTGATGGCGTGGATCGGTCCGGTGATGCGTTTTGCGTGGCCGATCATCGTCTCGATTGCATTGCTCGCGCTGTTCGTCACGCCGTGGGCAACTGCGCAGATCGAGGAAAGCCGCGAGAGGTTCCAGCAGCGCGATGATGTCAGCCGCGTTTCGCCCGGGCGCTTTATCGAGTCGAGCAACGCCGATCGCGTGTTCTTCGTCGAGTCGGTCAACATTCTCGACGGCCAGGTGCGCAACGTATTCGTCAGCATGCGCAGCGGGGGCCGGGATGGATTGATCGTCGCGGCGCAGGGAGTGATCGAAGTCGCAGCCAATGGCGACCGGTTCCTGGTGTTGGAGCAGGGGCGCCGCTACGAAGGAACGCCCGGTCAGCTCGAGTACCGGACGATGGAGTTCGACCGCTATGCGATTCGCCTCGAGAGCCGGCCCGATCAACCGATCGCGGAAAGGCGCGCGAAGGCGCTGACGTTGCTGCAGCTCGCGACCGATCCGAGCGCGTTGAATCTTGGCGAAATTATGTGGCGGATCGGCCTGCCGATCGCCGCTTTGCTGGTGACGTTGCTCGCGATCCCGCTGGCGTACGTCAATCCGCGGGTGGGAAGATCGGTGAACCTGATCGTGGCGGTGCTGCTGTTCGCCGTTTACCTCAACGTTCTGAACACCGTGCAGGCTTTCGTGCAGCAGGGCAGGCTGGAGTTCGGTATCGGCGCATGGGTCGTACATGCGATCGTTCTGCTGCTGATGCTTGCCCTGTTTGCGCGGCGCGTCTATATGCAGCGCTGGCTGCCGCGCTGGCTGTCGCCGTCAAAGGTGGCCCGCGCCGACGCTGCATGAGAACCCTCCGCCGCTATCTGTGGCGCGAAATCGCGAGCGCCAGTTTGTTCGTGCTGTTCGCACTTCTCGCGCTGTTCTTGTTCTTCGACATGGTGGCGCAACTCGACGATATCGGGCAGCGCGGCTTTCGTTTCAGTCACGCGCTGTCGTACGTGACGTTGACGCTGCCGTCGCGCACCTATGAGTTGATGCCGATCGCAGCGTTGATCGGAACGATCTACGCACTATCGAAGCTCGCGGCGAACTCGGAGTTCACGATCATGCGGGTTTCCGGCATGAGCACACGCCGGCTGATGAACAATCTGTTGGGCATCGGGCTCGCAATCGTTGCACTGACTTATCTGATGGGGGAAGTGATCTCGCCGCCAGCCGAGCAGCTCGCGCAGCGGATGCGACTGGAGGCGACCGGATCGCAGGTCAGTGTGCGGGACTTTCGCGCGGGTGTCTGGGTGCGCGACGTCGTGCGGGGCCCGGGCGGTGGCGTTGCGGCATTTCGCTTCATCAACGTGCAGCAGGTCAGCCCCGACGGGGCAACGCGGGCCTGGCGAGTGTTCGAGTTCGATCGCGATTACGTTCTCCGCTCGATCATGACGGCCGAGGAAGGGCAGTACGACGTAGATAGGGGCTGGAAACTGTCGAACGTCGTGCAGACGAAACTGCCTGGGCCAACCGCCGAGGCGACGGTGCCGCAGATGGCGGCGGCTCGCACCGAAGTCTCTCGCATCGAGGAGCTCGCGTGGCCATCCGAGTTGAAGCCCGACATTTTCGGCGTGATGATCGTGCAACCCGAACGCATGGCCGGCTGGGACCTCGCGCAGTACATCCAACATCTTTCGGATAACCGCCAACAGACCGGGCGCTACGAAATCGCGTTCTGGAGCAAGCTGCTTTATCCGTGGGCGGCGCTGGTGATGATGGTGCTCGCATTGCCGTTCGCGTTTCTGCACGTTCGCTCCGGCAGCGTTAGCCTGAAAATATTCGCGGGCGTCATGATCGGGGTGGCCTTTTACGGGCTCAACAAGCTGTTTGCGCACCTCGGCTTGCTAAATACGTGGCCACCGATCGTTGTGGCGGCGCTGCCGAGCCTGGTCGTACTCGCGCTGGCGATGGGTGCGCTGTACTGGATCGAGAGGAGGTAGCTGCGAAGCTGCGCGCGCCGCGCGGCTAGTTGGCTGTCTCCAGCGCACTTGGCATCGACGCCGTTGCCACGCGCACTTCGACGGCATGCTCGCGCTGATCATCCATCAGCGGAATGTGCCCATTGTCCTGCATCACGCCATCGACGGTGATGCTTGAGTCTTCGCTTTCCGAACGCTGCACCAAAATGCGGTAAACGGTTTCGCGATAGCGATAACGCAGCGTGAACCCGCTCCATTGTGCCGGCAGGCACGGCGCGATGTGTAATCGATCGACTTCGATCCTGAGTCCCAGCAGAGATTCGACAATCAACCGATACATCCACCCGGCCGATCCCGTGTACCACGTCCAGCCGCCGCGCCCAATGTGCGGCGCCACTGCGTACACATCGGCAGCCACGACGTACGGCTCGACCTTGTAGGTTGCCACCGCCTGCGGCGTCAGCGCATGATTGACCGGATTGATCAGCGAGGTCAGCTCCCACGCGCGCTCGCTTTCGCCGAGCGCGGCGAATGCCATCGCGGTCCAGACCGCGCCGTGCGTGTACTGGCCGCCATTTTCCCGCACGCCGGGAACGTAGCCGCGGATGTAACCCGGATCCATATCTGACTTGTCGAACGGCGGGTCGAGCAGCTGGATCAACCCGTGCTCGCGACGCACCAGGCGCGCGTACACCGCGTTCATCGCACGGCGCGCACGCGCGGGATCGCCGGCGCCTGAAAGCACCGACCAGCTTTGCGATATCGAATCGATCTGGCATTCGGTGTTGGCGGCGGAGCCGAGCGGCGTGCCGTCGTCGAAGTAGGCGCGGCGATACCAGTCACCATCCCAGGCGTTCTTCTCTATGCGGCTTCCGAGCTCCACTGCCTCGGTCTCGCAGCGCCCTGCAAATGCGGTGTCGCCCCGCAGGCGCGCAATCGGAGCGAACTGTGTCAGGACGTGATACAGGAAAAATGCGAGCCATACGCTCTCGCCCTTGCCGTGCATGCCGACCAGATTCATGCCGTCGTTCCAGTCGCCGGAGCCGATCAGCGGCAAGCCGTGGACGCCAAAGTTCAGGCCGCGGTTGATTGCGCGCACGCAATGCTGGTAAACGTCGGCGATTTCTTCGGATCGATTCGGCAGGTCATAGTAGGAGTCGTCTCCGGGATTCACGGGCCGGCCTTCCAGGAAGCGCGAAGTTTCGTCGAGGATCGTCCGGTCGCCGGTGGAGAGCACATAGCGGCTGGCCGCCAGCGGTAGCCACAGATAGTCGTCGGAACAGTGCGTCCGCACGCCACGGCCCGACGGCGGATGCCACCAGTGCTGTACGTCGCCTTCCAGAAATTGCCGGCTCGCTGCAAGCATGATCTGGGCGCGCGTGGCCTGCGGATCGGTGTGAACCAGCGCCATCACGTCCTGCAGCTGGTCGCGGAACCCGTAAGCACCGCCCGACTGGTAATAGCCGCTGCGCGCCCACAAACGGCACGCCATCGTTTGATAGACAAGCCAGCCGTTGGTCAACACGTTCAGCGCGGCGTCCGGCGTTTCCACCTGTATCGCGTCAAGCTTGTGTCGCCAGTG
>JBGTEW010000457.1:0-5487 GCA_041747615.1 Burkholderiaceae bacterium
CCCCGGGCCAGGACGCGCCGGACGATCGGCGCGCTGGTACGGATCGCTCCGAATTGGGCCGCGAAACTTCGAATCGCCAAACTTCCGCTCCTGCGCCGCACGCGCACGGGGGCCCGTGCGCGTACCGGCCGGGGGGCCGCGATCTGCACTGTCAGAACGCTTCGCCATTAATTTGACCTATGCAGCTTTCTTTTCGTCACGCAACTCTCGCCGCAGGATCTTGCCGACATTGGTCTTCGGCAGGTCCGAACGAAACTCGATGTACTTCGGCTTCTTGTAGCCGGTCAGGTGTTCCTTGCAGAATTCCGACACGTCTTTCTCCGTCAATGCCGCGTCTTTCTTCACGACGAACAGCTTGACCGCTTCGCCCGCATGCTCGTCCGGCACACCGATGGCAGCGCACTCGAGTACGCCCGGATGCATCGCCACCACCCCTTCGACTTCATTCGGATACACGTTGAATCCCGACACCAGGATCATGTCCTTCTTGCGATCGACGATCTTCGTGTAGCCCTCGGCGTCCATCACGCCGATATCGCCACTGCGGAAAAATCCGTCCGGCGTCATCACCTTTGCGGTTTCGTCGGGGCGCTGCCAGTATCCGGCCATTACCTGCGGCCCGCGAATCGCGATCTCGCCGACACTTCCGATCGGCAAATGTTTGCCGTCGTCATCCAGAATGGCAATATCGGTCGATGGCATCGGCAGTCCAATTGAACCGGTGTACTTCGTTGTATCGGTTGGGTTGCAGGTGGCGCCTGGTGAAGTCTCCGACAAACCATAGGCCTCGCAAATCGGGCTCCCGGTGATCTTCAGCCACTTCTCTGCCACTGCCTTTTGTACCGCCATACCCCCGCCGAGCGACAGGGTCAGCGACTTGAAATTCAGTTTCTTGAACTCCTCGTTGTTCAGCAGCCCGTTGAACAGCGTGTTGACCGCAGGGAACACGCCGAACGGGTGCTTCGCGAGCTCTTTCACGAACGCCGGAATGTCGCGCGGATTTGGAATCAGCAGGTTCTTGCCTCCGATGCGCATCGACAGCAGCGCGCAGCAGGTCAGCGCGAAGATGTGATACAGCGGCAGCGCAGTGACCGTGATGATCTGCTCGCCGGGCTTGAGCTTCGCCAGCGCCGGCTGATACCACGCTTCTGCCTGCAACATGTTGGCGATGACGTTCCGGTGAGTCAGCGTGGCGCCTTTGCTGACACCGGTCGTGCCGCCGGTGTACTGTAGGAACGCGACATCGCCATGGCTGCTGTCGACCTGTTTCAGGCTCATTTTCATGCCTTCTGCCAGCACGTCGTTCCAGCGCAGCGCATTCGGTAACGAGAACGCCGGCACCATTTTCTTGACGTTGCGCACCACGAAGTTGACGATCAGGCTCTTGGGGAACGACAGCATGTCGCCCATCGCGCACACCACAACCGTCCGGGTCGGAACCCTGTCGATCACCTGCTGCAAGGTGCCGGCGAAATTCTCGAGAATGAAGATCGCCTCGGCGCCTGAATCTTTCAACTGGTGCTCGAGTTCGCGCGGCGTATACAGCGGGTTGACGTTGACGACGGTATAGCCTGCACGCAGCACGCCAGCCATCGCGACCGGATACTGCAGCACGTTTGGCATCATGATCGCCACCCGCGCGCCCTTGGCTAGGCCTTTGCTCTGCAGCCACGCGCCGATTGCCGCCGAGTTCTGTTCGAGCTGGCCGAAGGTCATCTCGGCGCCCATGAAACTGTACGCACCTTTGTCGCGGTGCTTTCTGAAAGCCTCGTCGAATAGCTGAATCAGCGACTTGTACTGATTGGGATCGATATCAGCGGGAACGCCTGCTGGATAGTTCTTTAGCCAGAACCGGTCCATTGTTGTCTCCCTGTGTTTTCGTTGTAATAGCAGGCCATCATAGCCAGCCTGTCAGCGCTGTGCCAGCGTGCCCCGCAGCGAATCATCGCGGCGGTCCTTCGGCATCGCCGCCAGCCGCTTCACCTCGTCGTAGAAACGCGGAAAATCGCCGCCCGCCTGCGCGAGCAGCGCATCGAAGGCCGGCACCAGATCGTTGTAGGCGCCGATCGACGCCAGATGCGCGTTGGTCAAATCCTGCGCGAAAAACCGGTCGTAGCCTGCAAAGCCGCCCCAGCTCGTACGGAGCCTGGCGTAGTCATCCTTCAGCATTGCAAACAACTCACGCTTGCGTAATCGCTTGACGTCGGCCGGTTGCGCGGTGCCGTAGTTCTCCACTAGCAGCCGGCGATACTCCAGCAACAGGTTCAGAAACTCGCGGCGGCGTTGGGAAAACTCCGCATACCCCTGGCGCGAGACAGCATCGCCGTAGGCTGCCAGCCAGCGCTGTACACCCTCGCGCTCGACTGCAGTGGCGAACGACTCGTTGAACGTCGTATCGCCGCCGACGAACACGACCTGGTGCGCCAACTCATGGAAGATCAATCCGGCCAGCTGGCCTTCGGTGCCACCGATAAACGTGTTCAGCAGCGGATCGGCAAACCATCCGAGCGTCGAATACGCAGGCACTCCGGCTACATTGACTTCGAAGCCTTCGGCGCGCAGTTCTTCGGCCGCCTGCTCGGCAGCGGCGCGCTCGAAGTACCCTCGGTATCCCGCGCAGCCGACCACCGGGTAGCACCACTGCTTGAGCTCGAGCGACAGCTCCGGCGCCGCGAAAACGTTCCACACAACGAATGGCCGCTGCAGATCGGCGTACGAGCGATAGCTGCGGTTGTCGGGCAAGGCCAGCTCGCTCGACGCGAAGGCGCGGATTCGCTCGGCGCGCTGCAGTCGCTGCTTCAGCGGTTCGGCGATGGCTGGATCGGCTACGATATCCTGAATCTGCCGCGCAGCGCGCAGCATCGCAAAATGGCCGTTGATCGATTGCGCGTAGTAGCCGACGGTCGAGCATCCGGCAGCCGCCGCGATCGCAAGCACGATCGCACCGGCTATTAACACGTATTTGGGGGCCCGAGAAACCATCGGGCTATTGTGCCCGCAGCTCAGTGATGAGGAAGCTGGCAAATCACCCGTCTCAGCTTGCCGCTGACCTGATCGCGCACCGGCGCGCGGCGCGCAATGTCGATCGACACTGCGCCGATGCCCAGCGCCTCGAAATAGCTGCCCAGTGCGCGCCGGACGTCGCCCGCAGACCCGTGTTCATCGCCGCCCAGTCGTATTTGCAGCTTGCGCGGTGCGGTCTGCGTGACCTGAAAATCGTGCACCCGGGCGTCGTCTTCCATCACGGTGGCGAGCGCCAGCGGCACCACCGTTGCCGTGCCGCCGCCTGTCAGCGGAAACACCAGCGACTCGTCGGTGCGGCCTTCTACCGATATCACCGGAAAACGGCTTCCACAGCCGCACGGCGTTGCCATCATCGTGATCGAATCGCCGAGGTCGTAGCGAATCAGCGGTTGAACCCGGTTCGCCAGATTGGTCAGCAGCACCGAGTGCGAGCGCGTACCCGGAGGTACCGGTCGGCCGCGGCTGTCGATCGGCTCGAGTATCACCCAGTCGCTGTTCAGATGGAGGCGCCGGTACGGGCATTCCCAGGCAATCGGCAGGAACTCCGAGGCGCCATACGAATTGCGCACCGGACAGCCGAATGCGCGCTGCAACTGTGCGCGCGTCTGCTTGGCCAGCGTCTCGCCGCCGGTCCACACTTCGCGCAACCGCAGCGCAAGCCGGCCGGATTGCTGCTCGTCGGCCAGCATCTGCGCCGCGGTCGGATACGACGCCAGCAAGGTCGGCCGGAATTCGTTCAACTCGGACACCAGACGCTCGACCGGTTGCAGCAACGAGAACCCTCGTAGCGCCGACGCCAGCCAGGGCATCGTTCGCCGCATCCGCTCTACGGTCGAAATGCCAGCGAAGTGTCCGCCGGTCGCCGCGACCATTGCGTAACGATCCCCTGCCATCAGCTGACGCGCCAGATCCGTTGCCGACCGCACGCCGCGAAAGCGCTGCCATTCGAGCGCGTCGTACACGGCGAGCGCATCGGGATCGTGCACGAAGTAGCCGGGCTTACCCGTCGTGCCGGAGCTGGTCCACACGGCGTAGCGGCCGAGCAGTGCGCCGCCAAGGCGGTCCGGTTCGGCCATGAACTCCTCGACGGCGCGCCGAGTCAGCGCCGGCTCGGTGACGACCTCATCGAACTCCTCCATCAGCGAACGCTTGGTCACCGGCGGTAGATCGGACAGACGCAGGCGCAGGTTCGAGGTCACCGGCAACTTCCGATACAGGCGCGCGTAATACGGCGACGCTTCGTACGCGTAGGCGACCAGAGCAATCAGGCGCTGATCGACCTGAGCGGCGATCGCAGCAGCCGAGCTGATCGAACCGGTCCATACGTCAAGCGCCGCTTTGCTCCAGCGTGCCGAGTCGTAAGCGGCAGAAAGTGGAAGATTGAATAGCGAGGATGGACCCGCAGCCATTGTCACTATTGTCGCTCTCTGCCTGGTCCCCGCCATGACCCGAAGCGGGGACTCGTCACGTCATCACGTCGCCACAAGCTCCACCAGGCAGTCGTAGAACGTCGGTGCGCGGCCGATATCGGTCAGCGATTGCCCGGTCAGCTCATTGGCGTTCTTGCCGTCTCGCGCGAGCTTCTTCCACCAGATCGACAGCGCGACCACGCAACCCTGGCGCGCGCGATCGGTCACTTTGGCGAGGACTTCGATGCTGCCGCGATCGTTGAAGATGCGAACGCGCGTGCCGTCGGCAATGCCGCGCGCCTGCGCGTCGTGCGGATGAATCTCGACGGTGGGCTCGCCGTCGATGGAACGCAGGCTCGTGACGTTGACGAAGGTCGAGTTCAGGAAGTTGCGCGCCGGTGGCGAGATGATCGCCAGCGGGTAGCGCGCATCGCTGCCGCCCGGGGATTCGTAGGGCGCAAGGTAGGCCGGCACCGGATCCTGGCCGAGCGTTGCCAGCTGCTCCGAATGGAACTCGCACTTGCCGGATGGCGTTGGAAAATTTCCCACGGCAAATGGTGCGTATTGGTCGGGCACAGCAAGCCGCTGCCAGCCGCGCCCCTTCAATCGCTGCCAGTCGAAGCCCGCCGTTGCTCCCTCGCGTTTGAACGCCTGCGCCGCCACTTCATCGTCGGTCTCCGCAAAACACGGCTCGTCGAACCCCATTCTCGCCGCCAGGCGACGAAAGATTTCGCTGTTCGGCAGCGCTTCGCCTAACGGTTCGATCGCCGCGCTATTGGCCAGCAGGTACAGATGCCCGTACGACTTGTGCACGTCCACATGCTCGAGCTGCGTCGTGGCCGACAGCACGTAGTCGGCGTAGTCGGCGGTGTCGGTGATGAAATGTTCGAGCACAACGGTGAACAGGTCTTCGCGCGCGAATCCACGCGCGACTTCGCGCGATTGCGGCGCCACGGCGACCGGATTGCTGTTGTAGACGATCAGCGCCTCGATTGGCGGATCAGCGTGCTGCAGATCGCGACCGATCGTCGACATGTTGATCGTGCGCGGCGTT
>JBGTEW010000458.1:0-2425 GCA_041747615.1 Burkholderiaceae bacterium
GGGGTCTTGTGAAATAAATCAGACACCTCGACGCGCGTGCCGATCGTGCCCGCGGCCGGTTCGGCGCCGTCAGCACCGTTGCGCACAGCGAATGCGCTGGCGGCATCGGCGACTCTCGACGTGATCGACACATCCGCTACCGACGCAATCGACGCCAGTGCTTCGCCGCGGAAGCCCAGCGACTCGACACCTTCGAGATCGTCGAGGCTCGCGATCTTGCTGGTGGCATGCCGCGTCAACGCAAGCGCCAGTTCCTCGCGTGGAATGCCGTCGCCGTTATCGGTCACCACGATGCGTTTGATCCCGCCGGCCTCAAGCTTCAGATCGATCTGCGTTGCTCCGGCATCGATGCTGTTTTCGAGCAACTCCTTGACGACCGACGCCGGGCGTTCGATCACTTCGCCGGCGGCGATCTGACTGATCAGCGCGTCTGCCAGGGGCCGGATTGCTCGACGAAGCGTGACAGTCATGTAGGGATTATAGGAATGCAAATCGCCTCGTTCCCAACCCGCGCCTCACGTATGATCCGCCCCTGCTTTGCACTCCGCTTCGCGCGTTCGCGCTTCTGCATTTGTTCCAATGGAAGGCATCAACTGGCTCGACCTATTCACGGCGACGGATCGCTTTCTGTCTGCAATTGTCGAGCGCAACGTGGTGCTCGTTTACGTCGTGCTGTTCTCGATTTTCTTTTCCGAGACGGGACTGGTGTTCATGGCGTTTTTGCCGGGCGACTCGCTGCTGTTCGTGGCCGGCGCCGTTGCGGCGTTGCCCGCAGTGGAATACAAGGGGCTGAACGTTCACCTGCTTGTGATCATCATCGGTGTCGCTGCGGTACTGGGCAACACACTCAATTACTTCATCGGTGCATGGCTGGGCAAGAAGGTGTACGACGGCACGATCGGCTGGATCGACCAGACCGCCTTGATGAAGACGCACGATTTTTACGAGCGGCATGGCGGCAAGACGGTGATGATCTCGCGCTTCGTTCCGGTGGTGCGTTCGTTTGCGCCGCTGGTGGCGGGAGCGTCCGGCATGGACTTCCGCAAGTTCCAGTTCTACAACGTGCTGGGCGCGGTGGTGTGGGTGGTATCTCTGGTGTACGGCGGCTATTTGTTCGGCAACATACCGCTGATTCGCGACAACCTCGGAGTCATCCTGATCGTCGGCATCATGGCCGTGATCGGTCCGCTGATGCTGGCCGCATTGGTAAGACTGTTACGGCGCAGAAAGCCGGTGCGCGTCCTGAAGTAAAGAATCAGGTCAGCGGGCTGCGCGCAAGCGGCGGGTTTTTCGCGAAGTAGCGTTTGATGCCGACCAGGACAGCGCGCGCCATTTTGTCCTGATACTCGTCGTCGCGCAGCCGCTTTTCCTCTTCGGGATTGCTGATGAACGCGGTCTCGACCAGGATCGACGGAATGTCCGGCGCCTTCAGCACCGCGAAGCCGGCCTGCTCGACCCGCGGCTTGTGAAGCCGGTTGATGCGTTCGAGCTCGCGCAGCACGGCGTTGCCGAGCTTCAGGCTGTCGTTGATCTGAGCCGTCGTCGACAAGTCGAGCAATACCCGCTGCAACTGCCTGTCTTTTGAGGCGAGATTGATGCCGCCGACACGATCGGCGCTGTTTTCCTTGCGTGCCATGTACGCGGCCGCACTGCTGGAGGCGCCATTTTCGGACAGCGCGAATACCGATGAGCCGCGCGCGTCGGGCCGGATCCATGCGTCGGCGTGGATCGAGACGAACAGATCGGCATGCACCGCGCGCGCTTTCGCGACCCGCGTGCGCAGCGGCACGAAATAGTCGCCGTCGCGCGTCATCGCGACTCGCATGTGCGGCTCGACGGCGATCAGGTTTCGGAGGCGCCGGCCGATCTCGAGCGTGACCGTTTTCTCGTAGGTGCCGCCACGGCCGACCGCGCCGGGATCCTCGCCGCCATGGCCGGGATCAATTGCTACCGTAATGATTCGCTGCACATCGGGCGCGGACTGGTGCGCGGCAGGTCTTTCCGTCTTGGCAGGAAGTCTGCTCTCGTATTCGCGCAGCAGGGCAAGCAACGGGTCGGGTGGATTGGCCGGGTACAGATCCATCACGAGCCGATGCTGATACGGGGCGACCGGTTCCAGCGAAAACACCTGCGGCTTAATGTCTTCCTTCAGTTCAAGCACCAGCCGCGCAACTCCCGGCCGGTTCTGACCGACGCGCACCAGAGCAATATAAGGATCGTTTGCCTCTACCTTGCTGACGAGCTCTTTCAGAGTCGGCGTCAGGTCGAGCCCTTCGATATCGACCACCAGCCGCAGCGGATGGGCCGGATCGCGCACCATGAAGTGGGTGAAGGACAGCGGGCCGTCGTGCTCAAGCGTGACGCGCGTGTAGTCCTCGGCAGGCCAGACGCGCACCGCGAGCAGCGTCGCGCCGGCGGCGATCTC
>JBGTEW010000459.1:0-3197 GCA_041747615.1 Burkholderiaceae bacterium
GGGTTGCACACAATCACGTCGTAGCGCTTGTTCGCCACCGCGGCGAACAGATCGGACTTGATCAGCTTGATACGGTCTTCGAAGTGATAATCGCCGACATTTCGCGCCGCCACCTGCAGCGCTTCGGCGGAAGAGTCGACCGCATCGACTTTACTGTTCGGAAACAGATCGGCTGCCATGATCGCCAGGCAGCCCGATCCGGTGCACAGATCGAGCACATCAACGACTGCGTCAACATCCTCGATCCAGGGGTGCAGATCGTCCCTGATCAGTTCTGCGATGAACGAGCGCGGAATCACAACGCGCTCATCGACGTAGAACTTGTATCCCTGCAACCAGGCCTCGTTCAGCAGATAGGCTGCAGGCGTCCGCTTCTTTACGCGGCGCTCGATCGTCTGCAGCAGTCCGTTGATCTCACCATGCGTCAGGTACGCGTCGGCGAAGAAATCAAGCCTTTCAAGCGGCAGTTGCAGTGTTCGCAGCACGATGAACGCCGCTTCCTCGAACGCATCGGTCTGACCGTGACCAAAGGCAAGCTCGGACTCGTTGAAGCGTGTCACTGCATAACGCAGCACGTCACGCAGCGTTCTCAGATTGGCCTGGGCGTCAATCGTCATTGTTGCCTGGCGAGCAGCAGTTCGAGAGTGCGGCGATAGACATTCTTCAGTGGTTCGAGATCCGATAGCGCGATGTGCTCGTCGATCTTGTGAATCGATGCGTTGCGCGGCCCGAACTCGATCACCTGCGGGCAAAATGTCGAGATGAAGCGGCCGTCCGATGTGCCGCCGGTGGTCGACAGCTCCGCGACCCGCCCGGTCACTTCGGCGATCGCGCGCGAGATCGATGCGGAGAGAGTGCCGGGCGGCGTCAGGAACGGCTGCGCGCCGATCGTCCATTTCACCGAGAAATCGAGCGCATGCTTGCGCAGAATCGTCTCGATACGCTGCATCAGCGCCTCGGCGCTCGATATCGATGCGAAACGCAGATTGAAATCGACTTCACAGCTGCCCGGCACGACGTTCAGGGCGCCGGTGCCGGCGCGAATGTTCGAGATCTGAAACGTCGTCGGCGGAAAAAACTCGTTGCCTTGATCCCACTGCTCTGCAGCCAGCTCTGCCAGCGCGGGCGCGACATCGTGCACGGGGTTGCGTGCCAGTTGCGGATAGGCCACGTGTCCCTGAATGCCCGTCACGATCAGCCTGCCCGATAACGATCCTCTGCGTCCGTTCTTGATCGTGTCGCCGAGCGCAGCGACCGACGTCGGCTCGCCGACGATGCAGTAATCGATCTTCTCGCCCCGTGCGCGCAAGGCATCGACGACCTTGACTGTGCCGTCGGTCGCAGGCCCTTCCTCGTCCGAGGTCAGCAGCAGCGCGATCGAGCCGAGATGCGCCGCATGCTCGAGCACGAACTCCTCGGCGGCCACGACGAAGGCGGCGATCGAGCTCTTCATGTCGGACGCGCCGCGTCCATACAGCACGCCGTCGCGAATCTGTGGCTGGAAAGGGTCGGAGGTCCAGCTTTCGCGCGGGCCGGAAGGCACGACGTCGGTATGGCCGGCAAAAACGAAAACCGGCGCTTCCCTGCCGCGGCGAAGCCAGCAGTTGGTCACGCCATTGGCAGCGATCGTTTCCGCTTCGAATCCTGCGCGACGCAAACGGTCGGCGACCAAAGCCTGACATCCGTCATCGGCCGGGGTGACCGAACGGCGCGCAATCAACTGCTGGGTGAGTTCGAGGGTAGGGGTCATCGGGGCGAAGGGCCGCGATTGTAGCGGCAGCCCTTCGCTCCGCGCCTCAGATGTTCAACGTGAACTCGGAGAACGACGCGTCCTGGCCTTCAGCCGTGCGCTGCTTGCGCTCGGCGGGGGAGAGTGGCTTGCCGGCATTGTTGATGAACCAGAGCAGGTTGTTCTGCGAATCTGCTGCCGCCAGCGCGTCTTCGCGCGTGATCTGATCGGCCTGGATCAGTGTGTACAGGCTCTGCTCGAACGATATGCTCTCCGGCGCCAGGCTCTGTTCCATCGCCTCCTTAATCGCCGGCACGTCGCCGCGCTCGATCAGGTCGGCGATATGGCGCGTGTTCATCAGCACTTCGACCGATGGCACGCGGCCGCCGTGCTTCGATCGGATCAGCCGCTGCGACACGATTGCCTTCATCGCGACCGACATGTCCTGGAACAGCGCCTGCCGCGTCTCCGGCGGATAAAAACTGATCACGCGGTTCAGCGCATGCGCACTGTTGGTTGCGTGCAGCGTGGCCACCACCAGGTGGCCCGACATCGAATAAGCCACGGCGGCGCTCATCGTGTCGCGATCGCGGATCTCGCCGATGAAAATGACATCTGGCGCCTGCCGCATCGCGCTGCGCAGCGCGGCCTGCAGGGTGCGCGCGTCGGAGCCGATCTCGCGCTGGTTGATGATCGATTTCTTGTTCCGGAACAGATACTCGATCGGGTCTTCGAAAGTCAGCACGTGTCCGGTCACCAGTTCGTTGCGGTGATCGAGCATCGAAGCGATCGTCGTGGACTTACCGGAACCCGCCGCGCCGACCACCAAAATCATCCCGCGCCGTTCCATGATCAGGTCTTTCAGCACCTCGGGCAGATGGAGGGCATCGAGCTTTGGAATGTCGTGCGGAATGAAACGGATCACCGCCGAGATCGAGCCGCGCTGCAGGAAAGCGCTCAGGCGGAAGCTGCCGATTCCCTGCACCGGCAAGCCGATGTTCAGCTCACGCGAATCTTCCAATTCGCGAAAATGCGCATCGGTCAGACGCTCTGCAAGCAGCGAGACGATTGCCTGCGGCGCCAGCCGGTCCTGATTGATCGGCACGCAGACGCCATTGATCTTGATCGTGATCGGTGATCCGACCGAAAAGAACAGGTCCGATGCCTGCTTCTCGGCCATCAGATTGAACATGCGCTCCAGGGACATCGGTCGTTCCTGCGTGATTCCGGACTGGCAAGGATAAAGCGCGAGTTTGGCGGGCGGCATACCGCCAAACGGATGAAAAGGGGGCGAATTTACGGGCTGGGTCCCGCGCGGCGCTACTCCCGCAAAAGCTCGTTGATCGCTGTCTTGGCGCGCGTGCCGGCATCGACTTTCTTGACGATCACTGCGCAGTAAAGGCTGTATTTGCCGTCGGTCGACGGCAAATTGCCCGCCACGACAACCGAGCCCGCCGGCACGCGACCG
>JBGTEW010000460.1:0-14788 GCA_041747615.1 Burkholderiaceae bacterium
CATAGCCTGATTCACTGCACGTACAACCGAGTGATGCATCGCTTGGCGATGTTCGCGCTCAGCTTTGGTTTGCTGGTAGTGCTCTGGGTTGCGTATGTCCTGGCGCTTGCGAGTAAAGGCGTGCTGTAAATCGAGACGACAACCGATTTACGGCCCTTTGCCTGATTGTTGGCGAAGCGCACGCAACACGATCCAGACCAGAAGCGCGGCGACGATCACTGCGCCAAGCCCGAACACGCCGCGACACATTAGGTCCGAGCCAATACTGCTGAGGAACGTTACGCTCACTGAACATTTGCGCACACCCGGGCCGAAGGCAATCCATGCTGCTGGCACCAGCAATGACGCCGCGCATGCGGCCACCAGCCATGCATGCGTGCGACGAAGTGCGAACTCATGCGCCATCAGGGTGAGGCCGGCGAGCACGAACGCTGCACACGCCACATAGGCCACCCATGCTGGAACATGCAGCCCTTCCGGATGCAGGTAAATCATCGCGGCCGTCAGTAAACCGGCCACGGTGGACACCAGAGCACCCAGAAGGCGCTGTCGACGTTCGGTCATGGACGCGGGATTGAAGCTTCGGGCCTGCGCATGAGCTCGTCCGCGCATGCCGCCGAGCATTGCGCGCTCTTCTAGCGCGGCTCTCTGTATGTGCCGGCCCCGCACGTTGCGGTCTTTGCCGGACCGCTCGTCTTGGTTGAACGCGGTGTGGTGGGCGTGGCTGTTCCCCATGTCACGGTCGCCTGAAGTTCAGCCTGCTGCTCGCCGCTCGATCCGAGGTTGCCTACCACCTCGCAGGCATCGTCACACTTGAGTGTGAATGTGTGAGGAGTACTGAACGTCGGCAGCCCTCCGACGACATTGATGTTCATCGCTGAGTCGAGCAAATCCGGGTTACCGGGCTGAACGTCGAACAATTCGACGTCGTATGACCCGCCTATTCCACTTCGATTTCCGCTGACGGTCACCGTCACGGTGAACGTTCCCCCCGAAGGCGGGCATGGGCGCGAAGCAGGGTTGACCGTTAGAGCGACTCCCGTAACTGTGATTGGCATTCCAATCTCCGCTGAAGAGTGCGCGAGCCGCTCGTTCGTACCCTGCGGTCCAGCGCGTTAGAAAGCTTAGTCCTAAGATTGCGCTCGGGAACTGCTCGCTGGCTGAAACCAGCTGCGACATCAAGGGAATCCGTCCGCGTTACCGCGATGCCGAGCGAGTCACCGAGCGGGCCGCCAGGTTCGGTCAAGGTCGTCGAGTTCGTACTATTCGGACAGGAGTTCACGGCCATGTCCGCGGGCCCGATGGACCCGTTCAACCACGCGGTGTCATTCGTGGTCAATTGTGAAAACCAAGCCGAGATCGACAAGTACTGGAACGCGCTGCTACAGGGCGGCCAGCCGGAGGCGTGCGGCTGGCTCAAAGACCGCTACGGCGTGTCATGGCAGATCACACCGACGCTGCTCGGCAAGCTGATGGCCGATCCCGACAGGGAAAAAGCCAAGCGTGCGACCGACGCGACGCTGAAGATGGTCAAGATCGACATCGCCGAGTTGAAGGCGGCTTACGAGGGAGTGCCGGCGTAAAAGTGTCGTGACGTACGCCCTCCGACGACGCACGGCAGCTATCGGCCACGTTCAATCTGATAGCGAGACCAGCGTGCCCCGGCCCATTGCCAGTGCTCGTTCGTAGACCGCAGCCGATGCAGCGACGTCTTGCAGCGCCATGCCCGTACTGTCGAAGACGATTATTTCATCGGGTGACCGGCGCCCACGCTTTTTATTCGCGACGATCTCACCAAGTTCCGCGTGCACGTGCTCGGGCGACAGTCGGCCGGCTTCGATGGCGTGATGAAGGTCTCCGATCACTGCGCACTGCGCAGTCACGTCGGTGATCAGTGTTGCCGAAGCCAAAAGCTCGCCGTCGATCTCCTGCTTTTCTTCACTGTCGGCCCCCACCGCCGCGACGAACGTTCCCGGCGCGAGAAAGCCGGCGAACAAAAATGGGTGGCGCGACGGCGTGCAGGTCGCGACGATCGCGCTCGCACGCGTCGCTGCCCGTAGATCGTCGGCAGCCGCTGCATCGACACCCAGCTCGCGCGCGATCTCCCTGGCGAAGCTTTGAGCTCGATCCTGCTCGCTGTCGAACGCGAAGACTTTACGAATTGGCCGCACTCGCATCAGCGCAAAGAGCTGGGCACGGCCTTGCACGCCACACCCGCAAATAGTTACCGTTGCAGCGTCCGGCATTGCCAGATATTGCGCGGCGACTGCTGTCGCTGCGGCCGTGCGCAAAGTGGTGATGGAGGCGGAGTCAAGCACCGCTAGCGGCGCACCGGTGTCGCCGTCCGAGAGAATCACAACGCCTTGTATCCGTGGCAGATCCAGGGTGGCGTTACCGGAAAAGTTGCCGTTCACCTTCGCTGCGAAGAATTGCCGATCTCGACGGAGAAATCCCGCCTTGATGTGGAAGCCGCCCCCTGCCCCGCGCACACCAAGAACCGACGGTGGGGCAGCGTCGCCGCTTCCATAGGCACGGAATGCTTCCTCGACCGCTGCACGGCAAGCATCCGGACTGAGCAGCGTCTCTACATCTGTACGGGTCAAAACGAGCGTGCCCATATTCGTGGTTACCAACGGCAAGGAATAGGCGCTGAGTGCCAGGGCATCCGTAGTTTCTGTAGACATCGCGACAGAGGAGTAATAATATCTACAGAATTGATGGTTGTCCATCGAAAGCGCCGCCGTGCACCTGCGCACGTGCTCCCGATTGAAGGCAGTGGCCTAGCCCGCGAGTTGCCAAAGTGCGCAGCCTCGGTTCCAACACGCAGTACAACCGCATCCTCATAGCCCGGGGGCTGCGTGCGTTCGGTGACGGTTATGTAAGTTTGTTGTTGCCGCTCTACCTGCTGGAGCTGGGCTTCGGCGCTTTCGACGTTGGTGTGATTGC
Source organism: Burkholderiaceae bacterium (assembly GCA_041747615.1). GTDB lineage: Bacteria > Pseudomonadota > Gammaproteobacteria > Burkholderiales > Burkholderiaceae_F > JACCZX01. Next base: position 2,947 of record JBGTEW010000460.1, read on the forward strand.
CACCGCGACATTGATGGGATCAGGCCTGCTCACGCTGCTGGTGGGACTGCGCGCCAACCGTTATCACTATCGCAGTGTGTTGCTGGCCGCCGCAATGCTGATGGCGGCCACTGGCGTCGGGTTCGCGCTCTTCACGCAGTTCTGGCCTTTGCTGCTGATCGCGGTTGTCGGCACGCTAAATCCGTCTAGCGGCGATGTGAGCGTGTTCTTGCCGCTGGAGCATGCGGTGCTATCGCGCTTCGTCACCGACCGCAATCGGACCGCGGTGTTCGCTCGCTATAGCCTGGTTGGCTCCTTGCTCGCCGCTGTGGGAGCACTGGCGGCGGCGTTGCCTGCGATGATGGCGGCGCCATTCGGCATCTCGCTTAAAACCGCGCTGCAGTTGATGTTCATCCTGTATGGCGCACTCGGTTTGCTTGCGGCCTTGGCCTATCGCAAATTACCTGCCGCGCTTGAGGCGGCGGCGCGCCAGCCGAGCGCACCACTGGGCAAGTCGAAGCGCGCGGTGTACTTACTCGCCGGCCTCTTCAGTCTCGATGCTTTTGGCGGCGGATTCGTGGTGCAGTCTCTGATCGCGCTCTGGTTGTATCAGCGCTTCGGTCTGTCTCCCGCCATGACGGGAATAGTGTTCTTCTGGACGGGGGTGCTGACGGCGCTCTCTTATCTGGTCGCGGTGCGCATCGCGCGGCGCATCGGCTTGATCAATACGATGGTGTTTACGCATCTGCCATCCAGCCTGTGTCTGATCGCGATTCCGTTCATGCCTGAGTTGAGCAGCGTCATTGCGTTGCTGTTTGTGCGCAGCGCACTGTCGCAAATGGACGTGCCAACGCGAAGCTCTTACGTGATGGCGATCGTTTCGCCAGCGGAGCGACCGGCCGCTGCCAGCATCACATCCGTGCCCAGAAGCCTCGCAGCGGCCGCGAGCCCGGTGCTGGCCGGATATCTTCTCAGCGTATCGACGTTCGGCTGGCTGTTCATTGCGGCGGGTGCAACGAAGATCGTGTATGACTTGTTGCTGTTCGCGCTGTTTCGCGATGTTCGGCCACCTGAAGAGCAACGAAGCGACACCCGTACTTAAAGCTGCAATGCACAGTCTCCCGCTTACATCGACATTTTCTCCGCGCTGGCCGCGCGCGTCGTCATCCGAGATAGTGTCAGACACGCGCATGCAAATGCATTGAGAGTTCTTCAAGAGTCTCGGGGTCGACGGGTTTGACGAGGTGTCCGTCGAATCCTGCGGCTGTGGACTTGCGCCGGTCGTCCTCCTGGCCCCAGCCGGTCACCGCGATCAGCGTCATCTGCGCACCCCACGCATGGTCGCGGATTCGACGGCATGCCTCGTATCCGTTCATTTTGGGCATGCCGAGATCGAGCAGCACGATATGCGGACGGAAGTCTCCAGCGAGCTGCAGGGCGTTCTCTCCGTCGTAGGCTCTTCGAACCTCGTGCCCCTTCAGTTCCAGGAGCATGGAGAGGCTTTCCGCGGCGTCACGGTTGTCGTCCACCACAAGGATCTTCAATCTATTTTGAGTTAGCACCGTCCTTACCGGAGTCGCGGAGTCGGCATCGAGCGTCAAGCGTGTCGGCACACGTACACGGAATTCGCTTCCACGGCCGAGACCCTCGCTGTATGCCTGGATCGTGCCACCGTGCAATGCCACCAAACCCTTGGCGAGTGAAAGACCGATGCCCAAACCGCCCTGAGCATTCGACGACGGGCTTTCGATCTGAGTGAACATCTCGAAAATCGATTCCAGGCTCTCGCCAGGAATACCGATGCCGTTGTCGGTGACCGAGACCTCGACCTCGTCCCCGCGATGCTCGGCTTTCAGTGCTATCCGTCCTCCGGGCGGCGTGTACTTAGCCGCGTTGTTGAGCAGGTTCGAAAGAATCTGCGCAAAGCGCACAGGGTCGGCATTCAGAAACGCAGGCTTGGAAGGTGCCGATATTGACAACACGTGTCCCATCTGGTCGATCAGCGGACTGTTCGCTTCCACCGCCTCGTCCACAACGTGCCGAAGATCTATCCGCTCGTTATGAAGGGTGATCTTGCTCCGTGAAATCCGGCTGACGTCGAGCAGATCGTCGAGAAGTCGCGACATGTGTTGAAGCTGACGCTCCATCATTGCCAGAACCGTTGGCGATCGCGACTCGGCATCTGTCATCCGAAGGATGGCTACCCCGGTCCGGATTGGCGCCAGCGGATTGCGCAGTTCGTGGGCGAGGCTCGCGAGGAACACGTCCTTGCGACGATCTGCCTCCCGCAAGCGTGTGACCCGCCTGCCGATGAGCACGAACCACGGAAACGTTACGGCCATAACGACCAGCTGAAGCAGATCCAGGCGCAACATCTCCACGTCCGCGTTGTTGGCGTAGCGCAGCCCCGCCATCAGCGCGAAGCAGGCCAACGATATCGAGCCGAGAACGGTCAGCGGCGTGCCACTCGAACGCAGCATTCCGAACATCAGTGCGACAAAAAAGAACGCGGCGAACACGAGTCGGGTATCGGGTGCGCGGTAGACCACGAACAACATCGTTGACACCGCGGCGAGAAACTGGAGTGCGGTGAGGCTCGGATCGGCGAACCGCAGGTTCAACCCTGAGCGGAGGAGCGCGAAAATCGCGACTATCGCCGCCATCGCTATTGCCGAAGCCTGAAGAAACGTCTCGCGGTCCACCTTGCCCTGGCTGTGGAAGATGGCGAGCACCACCAGGTAAACCGCCGAGAACGTACTGGCGAGCAGGAACCGTCGGAAGCGAATGCGCTGGTTGACCTCGTTTCGGGTCAGCGACAAATTGGCGGCAATCGGATCGCGCATTGAATTGCGTAGGCCGGCGGGAGCAGGTAGTGTGCACTTGCCTGGTCACATTTACGATCCCGATGTTTGGTATGCGAGCTAAAGGACGTTAGCTGTAATGGGCGGCGTCCGCTATCGGGCGACTAGCGGACATTGCAAATGAAGCGTTAGTAGTTGTGAGGCACTCGTTGCGGCGCATGTGATCCAACAGAGCAGTGCGAAGCCTACAAAGTAGGGTGATCGGGCCCGAAAACGCAGCGGTGTTGAAGGCGAAACTGCGCGAGACTCGCTACCGTGTGGCGGTGCCGTCGTCGCGCGGTAGCAACGCAGCCGCGGCGACCCGGCTGCGTTGCGGGCATCGAATCAGGGCATCATCAAGGTGCTCCACCACCGGTCGACAGCGTCGTCATAGATGCCGAACGGCCGTTGCCCAAAGCGTTGACTGATCGGCACGGCGCGAGCGACGGATGCTGCCTGGCACGTCGTGTCATCGATCGAGCTGAAGCGCAGATCCAAGTACAGGTTGCGAAAGCGGTGGGTGGCCGCGCGAAGCGCGCGAGAGGTGCCTTCGCCGCAGGCTTCAAGCCGCACTCCACGCGGGCGCATCTGTGCGATGGCATCCTCGAGCCTATCGAGATCATCGATGTACCGTCCACCCAGCACGTAGTGATCGGCAAAGATCGCGACGGTGACAACCGGCACCTGCGCTGCGACGGCCCCTGTGGTTGCGAGCCACATTGCTGTTGTTGCCGCTCCCAGCTGGATGGCCCGGCGGACACGCGATTCGTTTTTCATCTCGTTCTCCCTCGATCATCCGCAAGCCGGCGAGCACGCTGCGGTTTCCTCAATACGATCAGCTCGTCTCAGCCGCGATCGAGGGTAGCGGCATCGGACTCGGCGTGCTGCCACATACGGCGGAACATTTTCTACAGAAAATTTTGTGCGCTCCGTTCGGGATGGACGCAGTGGCGATGCGCGGCACTTTCTTTATTGTGCGCCGACCTGAAGTTGCTGGGCGCGACGCAGTCGAGGCGTTCGTCGAGTGGCTGTGGAGCGAGGTGCGAAGAGATGGCGAACTTGCGCCAGCACCCAGCGCGCGCAGCGGACGGCGAACGGGTGCGCCAGCGCGTAAGTCACGCAACATTTCAGAAAGACGATGAGCTGAACGAATGAATAAAAAAAGGGCACCAAGGTTGTCGCTCGACTTGCTGCGCGGATTTCGCTCGGCGGCTCGCCATCTGAGCTTTACTCGCGCGGCGCAGGACCTGTTTGTCAGGCATCTGCGATCAGCCGCGAGATCAAGACCCTGGAAGAGCAACTCGGTCAGCCGCTCTTTCGGCGGGTGAACCGCACGCTGCAGCTGACTTCCGCTGGCGAAGGTTTGTATCGCATTGCTGACGAGACGCTTACGCAGTTGGACGCCGAGGTCGAGCGTATTACGGGAGCCAGCAAGGTTGTGGCGGTCACCACGACGACCGGGCTTGCATCACTGTGGCTAGCGCCTCGGTTACAGCGCTTCAATCGCGCGCATCCCGGCATCGACGTGCGAGTGGTGACGAGCAACGACAAACCCAATCTCGAGCGCGACCAGCTCGACATTGCCATGCGATTTGTGATGGCGGGCGGTGACGTTCCCGACGGCGAACCTGTTTTCGACTGCAAGATGTATCCAGCCTGCTCGGCACCGGTAACCGCCCGAGGCGGACCGCGTACGTCAGCGCGCAAGTCACGCAGCACTTCAGGAAGACGAAACGCTTGATAGTCTTCAGTCGGACGAGCCGCGCCACGCCGCGCCGCGGTAGCAGAGCCTATGCGACTAGGCTTCGAAGAGTGCCAGCTGGGCCAGCAACTGCAGACGCTCCAGCAGGACTTTGCGATCCAGACCAAGCTTCCGGGCCGCGAGCGTTGCGATCAGCGCGTCCACGGTGTGTTCTCCGTCGCACAGGACGAGGAGCTGTCGGGCGTCGTCGTCCTCGACGCGCACGCGCCGATGGTTCAAGGCGACCAGTACGTCATTAACCGCGGCGTCGTGACGAACGACACGGCTCGCCTGCGGTTGTTCGCTCACTGCCGTCGTACAGCGCCAGTTCTCCGCAGTCAGTTCAACCATGCGCATCCCGAACGCCTCAAGCAGCACGTCTTGCAGTGCCTCCGCGTCGTCGCTGGACGGGTCGCGACCGAGCAGGGCAGCAGTCCGCGCGAGCAGTGCCTCAAAGGTAACGGCCGCCGGCCACTGCTCGCGCAGCGCCACCATGGCCGCTTTCGCCAGCGAACTGTCGCTCACCAGGCTCGCCCGATCGCCCCACCGGAATTCGGCTTCGACACCTTCGACCAGGTTGACGGGTGACGCGGTAGCAGTTGCGGCCGAGGTTGCAAGCAGTTCGCGGACCGCACCCGGAAGCGGAACGCTGGCGGGAATCACCTCCGCCCGGCACAGAAGCGATTCGCGAAAGCGCCGACAGCGCACGAAGTCGAGATATTGACCGAAGGTAACCGGATCGCCGCGCAGTTGTTCCAGCTTCGCGCGCGCCTCGGCAGGGAGATCGTTCGCCGTCATCGTCGCAAAGTCCGCGTCCGCCACTTGCACGAGTTCGAACCGCGCGGCGTGCGCGACGAACTCCTCGAAGTACAACGGATCGTTCACATCGGCCAGGTCGTCGTGGAACATGTGCGCCGACGAATGGCGCGCAAATCGCTCGGCCTCGGCCGCCAGCAATCGGCCATAGGGATCGTTGTCGTTGTGCGCCACACGCAGGAAGTCGAGTAGTGCCCGGGCCTGCATCACCTTGGACCCTGCATCGCTCGCTCCGCGCGTGTGATAACGCAACATCTCGCGCACCATCCCGGCGACGTGCCAGCCCGGAAAGGTGTTGTAGCTGACGAAGGCAACGCCATTGGGCGACAGCGACCGATGAATGAGGCGCAGCAGGGCGTCTCGCAGTGAATGAGACACCCAGGAATACAAACCATGGGCGAGGATGTAGTCGAATGGGCCGATCGGGCCAATGCTGGCCAGGTCGCTCGCGAAGAGATCGACGTTGCTAAGTTGCAGACTGGCCGCGCGGGCGTGAGCCCGTTCGATTGCGCTTGCGGCCAGGTCGAAGCCGGTGCAATGCGCCTGCGGTAACGAGTAAGCGATCGGCAGCAGGTTGCTGCCGTCGCCGCAGGCAATCTCCAGGACGCGTGAAGTTGCGACGTTGGGCGCTGCCACTCCGAACAGCCGCGCAATAGCCGCAATCCGATTCGGATGAGTTTCGGCCTGCGAGTGCCCCGGGTAAGGGACCTCGTCGTATGCCGTGCGCGCTGTAGCCTGGTCTGTGGTGATCTCCGCGGATTTCGTCGCCTGCATTAATGCCACAACTAGCGAGCAACGAAACGTGCCGGCTCAGAATTCCTTGTTCGTCTTGATGTCGTACTTGAACCGCACGCTGGCGTCGAACGAGCCATCCGCCTTCTGCGGCTTGTATTCCACGTCCACCTTGGCGAACTTCAGGCCGACCGCCTCGAACGCGTCGCTGCCTGTGAAGTCGGACGCGCTGGCCGATGTGACCACGACGTCGCTCATTTTCACAACGAGGTAGTCCTGTTCTCCCTTGCCCTTCTTGGTGCCAACGAGAGTAGCTTCGGCAAAGTGTTGACCGACGGCACAGGCGCGCCACAGAAGCGGTGCCGCCCTGTCATAACGGTGAGTGAAACTTAGGTCGCTGAAACTCGGCCGGCCGGCAGCGCCGCCACCGCCGGGACCTACCGTCACCGCGTTGGTGACGCCCCAGGACCAATTGAATACCTCGATTTGCTCCTTGTGCTTGGAGTCGGTCGACTCGCCCTTGATGTTGCCGATCTTTAGAAAGATTTTGGAGCTCATGGTCCCCTCGCGCAACCAGAAAGAAAATTTGACCGCCGGGGCCGGCTGCCGTCAAGCAAAATATTCACGCGCTGCGCGGGAGCCTTGCGCGCGGCGGTTGCCGCACGCGAGATGATGACGGCGGGCGGGATAGTGGTCTTCTGCGGGCACCGATTCGCTATTAACGAATCGGCGCCGCGACCACGGTTTACTCGCCACCGTTGTAGGTCGTGCTCTCTGCGAACAGGTCGTCTTGCGCGCCGGGGACGCTCGCGCAACCTGCTGCCAAAGACACCAAAACCGCGGCGATGAGTGAAATGACAGATTTGCTTTTCATGACTTCCTCCAATTAATGGGTACAGCAATGATTTAATGAACTCCCGTTCGTGAAGATGAACGGTGCTGTGAGTCTTAATGAGCGCGAGACGATCGGACAGAGCAGATTCACCCGAAAATGTGTAGAAAATTCAGAGAATTTCGAAGAGAGTTCTTATGTCCATGAAGAAGCTTGCCGCCCTAACGTTCGCCTGTGCTTGCCTCTCGCTTCAGGCCCAATCGCAAACGCTTGACCCGCACCAGAAGCTCACGCTGGACATCTACCGCGAGCTGATTGAAATCAACACGGTGCATCCGCACGGCGACAACAGCCGCCGCGCGCGCCATGGTGAGGCGACTGCTCGACGTGGTCGAGGCCCTTAAGGAAGACTGGTCCGGGCCTTGACCCCTTTAAGCTCACCGAGAAAGACGGTTACTACTATGGCCGCGGCACGCTGGACGACAAGGCGATGGCCGCGATCTTCGTGGCGAACTTCATTCGCTACAAGAAGGAAGGCTTGAAACCGAAGCGCGATCTCATCATCGCACTGACCGTCGATGAAGAAGGTGGCACGCACAATGGTGTGGGTTGGTTGCTGGCCAACCGCCGCGAATTCATGCCGCGCGAAGATCCGCATTCATGGCCGCGATGAGCGCGTGCTGATCAAGTCGTTCCTCGACGGCAGCGAGTTTCTCTATCGGCTGGTGAAGGCCTTGTCCGAATGATGCGCGCGCGGCAACCGGGTCAATGTTTCTTTTCCGCCCAACGCAAGCGTCGCAACCTAGCTTTCGTCTTTTAATATCGCCTCGCCTTTAACGAACCAAGATATGCCGAACGCGACCGTAGCGAGGGCTTCGAGCCAAAAGACCGGGTCAAATGCTTTTACCGGTGACGCGTCCGATACGAACGCCAGCACGGCAATGAGCGCAAGGCATATCAGAATCGTGTAGCCGCAGAACGTATAGACCGTATTTCTTTGCAGCTTCCGTGGTGTCGGCGGTTTCGTCGGATCGGTCTTACGGAACAGCACTAAGCAGAAGAAGGCAAGTGTAAGAAAGAAGCCCGCCGCGAAAGAGAGATGCAGCACACCTTCCCACGTGTACTGCGGGGTGATATCCACATGGGGTGCCGTCGGGAAAAGTGCCGTTCCAAGCGCGCAGATGCCTGCCAGGTTACCGGCCCTATCATCGATTCGCTCGTAGCCCCGATAGGACAGCAGAAACACAGCAATCGCACACAAGGCGCCCACGAACACATCGCGCATCCCTGTGTAGTAGTAATTGCTGATTGATAGTTCGATTCCCGGGCCTTCGAGAATAATTTTCCCGAAAGCCAGCACGAAAGGAAGCGCAATGCCGATGATCCCGACGGCCTTGCGTAGTCCCAGGTAAGAAATGACGAGCCAGTTACCGCTTGTTTGTTGGGACATTATTCAGAGACTCCTGGTTAGCAGCTAATCTGAACGAAACCTTCACCTCGCTACCGTGCTAGCCAATCTATCATTCATGCAGTGGATTGCAGCCGAGAATTCGGCAACGATCTGCACGCGCGGCGCAACTCGGACGTTGTGTCCGCTTCGCGGCGACGGCAACCTCTCCAATGGGTCATTCAGCGACGGAGGTAAACGATGTCTACAAAGTACCTATCGGATGCGGCGCTCGACATCATCAAGGCGACAACATTCAACGGCGAGAACAAGCGCCTCGCGCTTCAAGCTGCACTGGCGTCCGGGTGCGCAGCGTTAACCAGGTTATTTCACGAGCTTGCGGATCAATCGTCGGCACTGCGCTTTGCATTCGAGCAACTCGAAGAAGTGCGCTCGGCGACTTTGCAGAACCTGCCGTCAGACCTGAATGCCATGTTGCGTGAATTCATGAAGCTGGAAGATTCCCTGTTTTCGTCTGCCGGCGTTGATCCCAAGGTCAGAGACTTCATCCGCGAAGAAGCGATGAAGCTTGGTCTAGATCCTATTCAGCCGATTCCGAAGCCGGCGGAACTGCGGGATCGCATGGTGTCCCTCAAGAACACTGTCTGCGAAACGCGAGGCAAGATCGCTAGCATTCAGGAGCAAGAGAAGGTGGCCAAGAAGGGCCTGTATGTCTTGGCTGGTGCGCTGACAGTGGGCATCAATGGATCGGTGGATGCGGCCACCACGTTGGGCCTTGCGCCGTGGGCGATCGCATTGTCCGGCGGACTTGGCTTTACGCTAATGGGCAAAGGATTGAGCTAAACGGCTACACCACCCGCATTTAGACTAACTGGCGGCCGCGCACCTTGGATGTTGGCTGCAAAGGAAGGTATCGACTATGCCAAGTCTCAACCCGGCGAACCGCAATGAGGTGTCTGCTGCGCTCGCAGACCTGGAGGCGGCGGCAAGTCATATATCCCCGAGTGCTGACAAGCGCCTCTTCGAATTGCTTGAAGCGGCGAAGGCGGCCAGTGCGAATGGCGATGCAGACGCCTTGAGCGCCGCGGCGCAAGAGATAGAGAAGCATTGCCTGTTCAAGGCCGAGGCGGTCGTGTCTGCGGCCGGCGCGCTGCGTCAGGCGTTGGCTACAAGGAAATAGGTACTGCCTTCCGTATCTGAACCCGAGTCGCCGCACAACGGTGAATTGCTGGAATGAAAGATCGCAAGCTGCCTGCGTCCATCCAGAAGACCATCGCGATCCCCTAACGCCTGTTCCTTAACCCCTATAACGTATATCTGACTTTATACCTTTAAGGGGATAGAAACCGATTATCCCCAACAAGGGATAGAAAGGTTTTGCAGTGGCCTTCCTGATAACCGCTACTGAGCAGCTTGGTCCCACGCTAAAGGGACTACGGCGCGCTGCCCGCCTGACCCAGACCCAGGTTGCCCGCGCAGGCGGGCTCCGACAAAAGACTGTTTCAATGCTCGAGAACGAGCCCAAACGCTGCACAGTCGAGAGCCTGATTCGATACCTTGCCGCGGTAGGAACGCCACTAAACCTGGAGCAAAGCCACCCTGCGCAATCGCACTCCCGAGCGCAGGCTCCCTGGTAATGACTCGATCGCGAAAGACACTGGAGCTGTCACTGTGGATGAACGGGGAAAGGGTCGGTATCTGGCGCATCAATGCGCAGGGCGAACATGAACTTCACTACGATGACGACTGGATTCGCTCACCGGTTGGCCGACCGGTATCGCTTTCCATGCCGCTCCGGCCCTCCGAGGCGCCCTACAAGGGCGATGTGGTAAAGAATTATTTTGAGAATCTTTCACCCGATAACGAAGCGATCCGAACGCGGGTAGCACAGCAATTTAAAACGAAGAGCGATGCATTTTCCCTGCTACAAGAAATAGGCCGGGATTGCGTCGGCGCGCTACAGATACTTCCCGCTGATCGAACGCCGGAACCAACCCATTCCGTAAAGGCCGTTCCGCTGACAGAAGCAGAAATTGCAACTCATCTCGCTGCACATTCCAAAGAAGGTGCCTTTGGCTTCGGACACGATGAGTTTTTTTTCGGCTATCGCTGGCCGGTAACCAAGAAAAAACCGCCTTCCTATGGCATGGAGACCGGTGGTGCCGGCCTGAAGGCAGCACGCCAACAACTCACATCTTCAAGCTTCCGATGGGAGCGGTTCCAGGGGGTATCGATCTCTCTACGTCGGTCGAGAACGAGTTTGTTTGCATGCAGCTGCTGCAAGCGTATGGGATGCCGACGGCGAGAGTGGCCATACTGCGGTTCGAAAAACAACAGGTACTGATAGTCGAACGATTTGATCGCCGCTTCGACGGCCGACTTGGATGGCTGAGACTTCCTCAGGAAGATTTCGCTCAGGTGTTCGGCGTCGATCCGGCGAACAAGTACGAAGACGGCGGTGGCCCGGGAATACAGAGAATAGTGAACCAGCTGCTCGGGTCATCTCACGCGGAGGATGATCGAACCGACTTCATGCGGGCTCAGGTTCTCTTCTGGATGCTGGCCGCCATAGATGGTCATGCCAAGAACTTCAGCGTGTTTTTGGAACCTCGCGGCGCCTTTCGTCTAACACCGAGGTACGACGTCCTATCGGCCTATCCCGTCATGGGTACCAAGGCCGGCAAGCTGTCTCCTCACAATGTCCGCATGGCCATGGCTGTTTGGCGATCCAATCGACACTATGTTTGGTCGCAAATTCGGCGGCCTCACTTCGAGCACACTGCGCGCTCGTGCAAGATCGATGGTTTTACGAATGTGATCGACGACCTTATTGGAGGGACGCCCGGAGTACTGGAGGTCGTCAGCGCCCAGACACGTGAGCTCCCGCGTGGAGTCGTAGAGCCGATACTCGACGGTGTGCAAAAGGCCGCGAAGAGTTTGTCAAGAGGATAGGTTCGTCCTCGCCGTATTCGCCGGCGGCTTACACTCGAGGCGACGGAGGCCGGGTGCCGACGCGCAGGCTGACACCCTTGCTGCGCTGGTGGATGCCGCGTAGCCAGCGCGCCTGAGTCAGGGCTCGTCTTCAGCGGTTCGACTTAACGACCACGATGCCGACGTAGCCCTCGATTCGCGTAAGCAGCGCCGTCACATCGATGTTCGCGTAGCGGTCGTGCGAATCCTTGACCTCCGTTCGCTTGCCGAACAGCGCATCGCCTTCGTCGAACAACAGCACAGCACCTGCCCTCTCGGCAGCCTCGAATAGGGCGGATAAATTCTTTTCAGTTTCGCCGATGTACTTGCTCGTCACGGCCGCGAGATCGATACGCATTACGTCTGCCGCACCGAGCCACTGCTCCGCTGCGCTGACGACCTGCGCATCGTCGTTCGTGCCGCCACCGGCCGTTCGGTCCGCCAGCCAGTCGAAGATCTGTCGCGCGGCTTCTGCCTGCTTGCGATAGCGCGCCACGTTGCGTGCGCCGCCGAGGTCGCGGCTG
>JBGTEW010000461.1:0-6859 GCA_041747615.1 Burkholderiaceae bacterium
CTACCAGATGCGGTTCGACCTCGGCGCCGGGTTCCCGCTGATCACGACCAAGAAGGTTCATCTGCGCTCGATCATTCATGAGCTGCTGTGGTTCCTGCAGGGATCGAGCAACATCAAGTACCTGCGCGACCATCAGGTGACCATCTGGGACGAGTGGGCGCGCGAGGATGGCGAGCTCGGTCCGGTGTATGGCGTGCAGTGGCGCTCCTGGCCGTCGCCCGACGGTGCAACGATCGATCAGATTTCAAACGTGATGCGCGAGATCAAACAGAACCCGGACTCGCGACGCCTGATCGTGTCCGCGTGGAACGTCGGCGACATTCCGAAGATGGCTTTGCCGCCCTGCCATCTGCTGTTTCAGTTTTACGTCGCCGGGGGACGGCTTTCATGCCAGTTGTATCAGCGGAGCTGCGACATCTTCCTCGGGGTGCCTTTCAACATTGCCAGCTATGCGCTGCTGACGCATATGGTCGCGCAGCAATGCGATCTGGGCGTGGGCGATTTTGTTTGGACCGGCGGCGATTGCCATATCTACAGCAATCATTTCGATCAGGTGCGCGAACAATTGTCGCGTGCGCCGCGTCCCTATCCGACGCTTTTGATCAAGCGCAAGCCGCCATCGCTGTTCGATTATCGCTATGAAGACTTCGAAGTCGAAGCCTACGACCCGCATCCTCAAATCAAGGCGCCGATCGCGGTGTAGTCCAGTGACAAGGATCACGTTGATAGCCGCACGCGCGCGCAACGGAGTGATCGGCCGAGAAAATAAGATCCCCTGGAAGATTCCCGGCGAACAGGCGTATTTCAAGCGCATGACGATGGGGCACCCGATCGTGATGGGCCGCAAGACATGGGAGTCGATCGGGCGGCCGCTGCCGGGGCGGCGCAGTATCGTCATCACCCGGAACCGCGAGTACATCGCGCCGGGCGCTGAAGTCGTCGCCAGTCTGGACGAAGCGCTCGCGCTGATCGGCGACATGGACGAAGTGTTTATCATCGGCGGCGGCGAGTTGTATGCGGAAGCGATGCCACGCGCCGACCGCATCCTGCTGACCGAGATCGATGCCGATTTTGAAGGCGATACATTCTTGCCAGCGCTCGATCCGGCACGATGGCGGGAGAAAAGCCGCGAGCAGCATCCAGCGGCCAACGAGCGAGCCTTCAACTATTCGTTCGTCATTTACGAGCGCTGATCGCGCGTAGAAGCGACCGCCTGCGGTACCCGCCGTCGGAGCAATCGCTTATTCAGGCGAGTTGTGCCATCTGTGAGCGCGGCTGCCAACCAACCCGTCGCGGTACGATCAACTCGGGCTAAGGCCAGGCATGCGTAACCACGCTTTACTTTCTCGCAATCTGTACGTCATAGCGGTGGCCGCGGTTCTGGTCGCTGCGGTCGTCCGCTGGCTTCTCGGGCCGCTGTTCGGTGACAAGTTCCCCTTTCTGATTTTCTACGTCGCGGTGGCTGTTACCGCCTGGTACGGCGGGTTATGGCCGGCTCTGGCAGCAAGCGCGTTGGGTTTCGCGGTCGCGTCTACCTTGTTCGTGCCGAGCGCTTCCAACCTGGATTTTTCGGAGCTGGCGCAGGCACACGGAGATGACTGGCTTCGATACCTGGTTGTCACCGTGACTCTCGCGATATTCGGAGCGGCGAAGAAAGACGCGCTCGATCGCGCCGAACTACGGCGCGAGACACTGCAGGTGACCTTGTCGAGCATCGGCGACGGTGTGGTCGTGACCGACGTCGAAGGCCAGGTGACGTCGATGAACGCGGTGGCCGAAGCGCTTACCGGATGGAATCTGCGCGATGCGGTTGGCCTTCCGCTCGAAGACGTATTTCGCATTGTCAACGAAGAGACCGGCGCCGTGGTTGAAAATCCGGTAGCCACGGTGCTCGAACATGGCCGCATCGTCGCGCTGGCCAACCACACGGTGCTGATTGCGAAGGACGGCGCGGAACGTCCGATCGACGACAGCGCCGCGCCGATTCGGGCACCGGATGGCACGCTGCTTGGCGTGGTCCTGATCTTTCGCGACGTCTCCCACATTCGTATGGCCGAACGCTCGCTGCGCGCCAGCGAAGCGCGCAAGTCCGCCATCCTGCGAACCGCGATCGACGCCATCGTGACGATCGATCGCGAGGGCAAGGTGGTCGACTTCAATCCCGCCGCCGAGCGCATGTTCGGTTATCGGCGCGACGACGTGATGGGGCGTGAAATGGGTGATGTCATCGTCCCACCCGGGCTGCGCCAGCGTCACCGGGAAGGCATGGCACGTTATCTCGCCACCGGCGAGGATCGCGTGCTGAACCGGCTGCTCGAACTCACCGCAATGCGGGCCGACGGAACCGAATTTCCGGTAGAGCTCGCGATCACCGCGATCGGCGACGCCAAGCAGCCGATGTTTACCGGCTACATCCGCGACATCAGCGATCGCAAGCGCGCTGACATTGCGCTGCTCGCCGCGCACGGCGAACTCGAACAGCGCGTGGCGCAGCGCACAGCTGAGCTGGTCGAAGCCCACGGCTTTGCGCAAGCGCTGCTGGAAAGCCTGCAAACCGGAATCGTCGCATGCGATGCGCAAGGTGTGTTGACGCTGTTCAATCAGGCCACGCGCGAGTTTCATGGCTTACCGCAGGAAGCGTTGCCGGCCGAAGAGTGGGCGCAGCATTACGATCTATATCGCACCGACGGCAAGACGCCGATGCCCAAGGAAGAGATTCCGCTCTTTCGCGCTCTCAGCGGCGAACACGTGCGCGATGTCGAGATGGTGATCGCGCCGAAGAATGGCAAGGCGCGTACGGTATGCGCCAGCGGCCAATCGTTCTACGACCCCACGGGCCGGCACCTCGGAGCGGTGGTATCGATGGACGACATCACCGAGCGCAAGCACGCCGAGGCGGCACTGCGCGAAGCGCACGATGAACTGGAACAACGCGTCGCCCAGCGCACGGCCGAGCTCGATGAAGCCAACCGCGCCCTGCAGCAGGCCGATCGCCGCAAGGACGAATTCCTCGCGACCCTGGCGCATGAATTGCGCAATCCGCTGGCGCCGTTGCGCAACGGCTTGCAGGTGATGCGGCTGGCAGGCGCCGATGCCGGCGCAGTTGAGCGGGCGCGCTCCATGATGGAGCGGCAGTTGACGCAGATCATTCGGCTGGTCGATGACCTGCTCGACGTAAGCCGCATCAGCCGCGGTACGTTCGTGCTGCGCATCGAGCGAATCAATCTGGCGGACGTGGTCCACCACGCGCTGGAAACGTGCGGCCCGCCGATCGGGCAGCAGCAGCATCGATTGACGGTGTCACTGCCTCCGGCGCCGATCTATATTGATGCCGACTCGGTGCGGCTATCGCAGGCGCTGTCCAATTTGCTTCTCAACGCCGCCAAGTACACACCGAAAGGCGGCAATATCGGACTCGATGTGCGCCGTGCCGGTTGTCACGCTGTTATCTCGGTGAAGGATTCCGGTGTTGGTTTGTCGCCCGAAATGTTGAGCGAGGTGTTCGAAATGTTTACGCAGGTCGACCGATCGCTCGAGACTTCGCAAAGCGGCCTTGGAATCGGCCTGACGGTCGTGCGCCAGCTGGTAGAAATGCACGGCGGTACCGTAGAAGCGAAAAGCGAAGGGCTCGGCAGGGGGTGTGAGTTCATCGTGCGATTGCCCGTCGCCGTGGTGCAGGAGCAGAATTTAAAGCGCATCCATGCGCAATCGCGCACCACGAACGGTCACGGGCGCCGCATTCTGATCGCGGACGACAACGAAGACGCCGCCACCAGTCTGGCGATGATGTTGACCATGATGGGCAACGATACGCAGATCGCTCTCGACGGGCTGGCCGCGCTGAACGCGGGTGCGGCGTTTCAACCCGACGTCGTTCTGCTCGACATCGGAATGCCCAAACTGAATGGTTACGATGCCGCACGGCGCATCCGCGAGGAGCCTTGGGGTACGCGCGTCGTGCTGATTGCGCTGACCGGTCGCGGTCATGACAAAGACCGCCGCCTATCGCACGAAGCAGGGTTCGACTTTCATCTGGTCAAGCCGGTCGAGCCATCCGTTCTGGAGACACTCCTCGCTGCGATGCCAGCCGCGCTTGACAGCAAAGGGCCAGCGCCACTATAAACCAAACGATCGTTTGGTTTAGGACTGGAAACCCGTGCCTGTCGCGGCGCTGCGCCCGCCCCGCTCTGACAATCGCGTATCGACGGTGCTCGACGCGGCGGCACGGTTGTTTTCCGAGAAGGGCTATGTCGCCACTTCGATGCGCGACATCGCGCAGGCGTGCGGCATGTTGCCGGGCTCGCTCTACTATCACTTCGCCGCGAAGGAAGATCTTCTGGTGGCGGTCTATGAGCGCGGCGTCGAAGAGCTTCTTGCGAACGTGCGCACAGCGCTGCAGCGCGAGTCGGAGCCATGGGCCCGCCTGCAGGCAGCGTGCGCAGCGCACCTCGAGACTGTCCTTCGCCGCAGCGACTATGCGCAGGTCCTGATTCGAGTGCTGCCGGATGATGTAGCGCCGGCGGCATCGCGCCTTGGTCAGCTGCGCGATACCTATGAAAAGGAGCTCGCCACGCTGATCAATGCGCTTCCGCTCAGAAATAGCGCCGACCGCAAGACCTTGCGGCTGATGCTGATCGGCGCGCTTAACTGGTCGCGCTTCTGGTTCACTGCAGACGGACGCGATACGCCGCGCTCGCTGGCGCGTAAGTTCGTCGGTTTTCTGAAGGAGGCGCAGGATGGCTGAAGTTGCTCCGACCCACCCGCCGAAGGTCATAGTCACAAAAATCGGTTTCGACGGGCACGATCGCGGCAGCCGGCTGGTCGCTGCGTTCCTGCGCGATGCCGGCATGGAAGTGATTTACACGCCGCCGTGGCAGGAAGTGGCCACCGTGGTCAAGCTCGCGATCGAAGAGGATGCTGAAGTCATCGGCATCTCATCACTTGCCACCGATCATCTGCTGGTGCCCCGATTGATGGCGGCGCTGCGCGAGGCCGGCGTCGACGACGTGCAGGTGATCGTCGGCGGCATCGTTCCGGCGCGCGACGAGAAGTTGCTGCTCGAAGCCGGAGTCGCGCGCGTCTTTCATCCGGGCACAGCCCTGGATGAAATCACGCAGGAGATACGCAAGCTGGCTGCGCAGTCGCGCGCGATGAGAGAGAAGGAAACTCCATGAACAAACCCAATGCCAGGCTGCTCGAATCCGAGTTGGAGCAGGCTGAACGCCGCTGGCAGGACGCCTATGACGCCAGTGCCGGCGGCGCGAAGCAGTCGGTCAATCGCTCGGGCATCGAGATCAAGCCGCTGTACACGCCGCGCGACCGCTCCGAAGAGAACTTCTTCGACGACATAGGCTTTCCCGGCGAGTACCCGAATACACGCGGCATCTATGCATCGATGCACCGCGGCCGCAGCTGGACACAGCGCCAGCTGATCGGCTGGGGCGTGCCCGAGGATTACAACGCGCGCCTGAAGGAGATTCTCGCGCACGGCGCGACCGCGATTTCGTTGATCCCGTGCAACTCGGTCTATCGAGGCTACGACGCCGACGAAGTGCCGCCCGAGCTGCTCGGCACCTGTGGCGTTGTCATCAACAGTGTCGAGGACATGGACATCGCACTGGCGGATCTGCCGCTCGATCGCATCTCGTGCGCGATGAACGATCCGTCGCCATTCACGTTGCTGGCATTCGTGCTTGCAGTGGCGAAACGGCGCGGCGTTGCATGGACCAAGATGACCGGGACCTCGAACCAGTCGGACTATCTGTCGCACTGCGTGGCCAACCATATGTTCTTTCGGCTCGCGCTGCCGGGTGCGCGGCGTGTGCTGACCGATCACATCGCCTTCGCCAACGAATCGGTGCCCGGCTGGAACCCGTTGTCAGTGGTCGGGCAGCACACGCAGCAGGCCGGCGCGACGCCGGCTGAAGCGATGGGCTTCACGCTCGCCGCAGCGCTGCAGTACGGCGAAGATTGCATTACACGCGGCATGGATCCCGATCGCTTCCTGCCGCGCTTCACGTTCTTCTTCGACATCTCGATCAGCTTCTTCGAAGAGGTGGCGAAGTTTCGCGCCGGGCGGCGTCTGTGGGCGCGCTACGCGCGCGAGCGGCTCGGCGCGAAGGACCCGAAGTCGTGGCGCTTCAAGTTCCACGGGCAGACATCGGGGGTCGATCTGACGCGCCAGCAGCCGCTGAACAACATCGCGCGCGTCACCGCACAGGCGATGGCCGGCATCTTCGGCGGTCTGCAGTCGCTGCATACCGACGGTTACGACGAAGCCGTATCGGTACCGACAGCGGAAGCCGCGCGGATTGCGATTGCAACGCAAAACATCCTGCGCGAGGAAGCGCAGCTGACCGACGTCATCGATCCGCTCGGCGGTTCGTACTACGTCGAGACACTGACCGACCGCATGCAGCAGCAGATCGAAGCAGTGATTGCGAGAATCGATCAGGCCGGCGGCATGTACCGGGCGGTCGAAAAGGGCCTTGTGCAGCAGATGATCGGCGAATCGGCCATGGCGCATCAGGCGAGGATCGAGAGCGGCGAGCAGACGCTGGTCGGAGTCAATGCGTATCGCATCGAAGAGGATGCCAGCGAGTACCGATCGCAGCCGTATCCCGATCCGGCTTCCGTGACGGCCCAGATCGCCCGGCTCAAAGCGTTCAAGGAAACCCGATCGGCAGCGGCCACGAGCAAGGCGCTCGATGCACTGGCGCGCGCTGCACAGGGCACAGCCAATGTGATGGCCGCGATCGCCACCGCCGTTGATGCAGGAGCGACGCATGGCGAGGTCTGCACCGTGCTGCGCCGCGAGCTCGGCTTTGGGCAACCGCTGGCCATTGTCTAGGCGCGGATG
>JBGTEW010000462.1:0-12076 GCA_041747615.1 Burkholderiaceae bacterium
CCGGCGCGACAAACTTGGGGCGATCGATCGCAGGGATTCCGTCCTTGGGCGGCCCGCCGCGTTCGATGGCATCGGCCGGAATCAGTGCACCGGAGATGTTGAAGCCGTTGTAGTCGGTCCCATCAGGTGGCGGAGCCGCTACCGCGCCGATCGCGCCGGCTGCTGCAACGAGGGCGGCAAGCCAGTAGTACAGACGTTTCATGTTCTTTGGTCGTGCTCGATGCCGCGCGCTTACACCGCGCGTCGTCTGCGAGCTGCGATGCAAGCGTGCGCCGCGCGCAAGACTCGGGACAACGGCGCGTCCGCTGAGCAGGTGCTTGTAACGAATGTACCGTTTGTCCGACTCACGCCAACGTCCAAACCCAGGAGAAGCAGATGGCGACAGCTGATCTAACGCCGGTTCGAGGCCCGATCGATTGGAAGTCAGGTGTGTGGTCGGGGCTCATTGCCGGGCTGGTGTTTCTGGCGCTGGAATTAATCCTGGTGCCGCTGCTGCAAGGGGGCAGCCCGTGGGGCCCGCCACGGATGATTGCCGCGATCGGCTTGGGCAAGGAAGTGCTGCCGCCGCCCGCGACGTTCGACCTTGGAATTATTTTCGTCGCAATGCTCATTCATTTTGCGCTCGCGATCGTCTACGGCTTGATTCTGGCGCTGATCATCCACCGCCTGAGCATGGGAACGGCCATCGTCGCCGGTGCGGTCTTCGGGTTGGCTCTTTACGTGATCAACTTCTATGGATTCACTGCGCTGTTTCCGTGGTTTGCGATGGCACGCGGCGGGCTCAGCATCTTTGTGCATCTGGTGTTTGGCGTGGTCGCGGCGTGGGTCTACAAGGCGATGCAAAAACCGCGAACGGCGCCGGCAAGAATATAAGTACAGCGTCGCGAAGACGGCGGTGATGGCCACGGATCGTTGCCGCGATGCGGGTCGATAAGATCGCCATATCGATGCACTGACCACGATTGAGTTCCGTTCCGGTGCTCAATAATGCGGCGCGGCTGCGCAGCGGTGAGCGATTTGGCCAGAGACTAGAGTCGTGTTCGATACGTTTTGGGCATTCTTTCTGCTGCCCGTGGGGCTGGGCCTGCTCGGTTTCATCGAGCCGTGCTCGATCGGCGCCAGTTTGCTGTTCCTGAAATCGGTTGAAGGCAATCCGCCCGCGGTCAAGATCGCACAGGCGGTCGTGTTCACCGTGACGCGCGCGCTGTTCATCGGCGCACTGGGCGCGGCGGCAGCGCTGATCGGGGCAGCGTTCCTTCAATTTCAGCGCGGCGGCTACTTGCTGCTGGGCACTTTGTACGTGGTGCTGGGAGTGATCTATCTAATGGGCAGAGCCGGCTGGCTGATGCGAACGGTCGGCCCCAGCCTTTCGCGGCTTTCTACGGTGCGCGGGTCCGCAGCGCTCGCGATTTTCTTCGGCTTGAACATTCCCGCATGCTCGGTGCCGCTGCTCGCGGCCGTTCTGGGATCGGCCGCAGTGGCCGGCGCCGCGCAGGTCTGGCAAGGTTTTTTTATGCTGGCGCTATTCGGGCTTGCGTTGTCGCTGCCGTTGCTGGTTGCGCTTTCGTTCGGCTCGGCGCAGCGCCTGCTTGAACGGCTTGCCAAGTATTCTCAACGTGTGCCGGTCGTCATCGGACTGCTCTTTATCGTCCTCGGCGCATGGTCGATCTATTACGGCTGGTCGGCACCATGGACTCGTGAACTCGTATCGTCAACCTGACATCGCTCGACTTTCATTGGCCCTATGGGCGCTTTATGTATTTCACAAGCGCCCAAATAGAGACCACCAGCAACACGATGACGAGGATGCCTACGACAATTCCGCCGCCCATCATCCAGCCCATCATCCCGCCCATTCCGCTCATATCCATCATGCAACCTCCTCCTTTATCCATTCAATCCTCGCAAGTCAAAGCAGCCATCAGATCACGTAACGATCCCACCCCGCATAATGTTCCTGGGTTCTTCGACCGCGCGGCAGGCTCAGTGCGGCGAGAGCCAGTCCGATGACCACGCTGGCGATCGCCGCGGTCGTGCTCGCGCCTTCGAGCACGAACGGCGCGATCACCAGCCACAAGCCGAACGCGACGATCAGAAAGCGCAACGCGCGGGCGACCTCCGCGGTAGCGATGATCGCCACCGTGATCACGAGCGCGCCGATCAGGTGATCGCTGTTGGCCATTGCGCCCTGGGTGTCGAACGCGAGGCGTGTGAACATTAAAAAGGCGCCGAATCCGATGCACGCGGCCAGTGTCCACGGCAGCGTCAGCCCGCGCGTGGTATCGATCCAGAACGCCGTCGGACTCGCCAGCGCGTCCGATGGATCTTCCTTGCCGCCGTCAACTGCGTCGCCCTTGAAGAAGGTGCGCATCAGCGGTTTGCCGCGGCAGTGCGCCCAGTAGACGAACTGACCCATCGCGATGACCTCGTCGAGCGCGAACGGGATCATGATCAGCATCGCCAGCCCGGCGACCAGTGCCGGCGTGCTCCAGGTGCCGATCACAATCGGCTGGATGATGATGAAGTAGATGCTCACCACGCCCAGCGGGATGACCAGGATGCCGAAGAAAGTCACCATCCACGGCATCGTGCGCCAGCGAGCGCGGGTGCCCATCACCGCCATCAGGATCTCGAGCATGTAACTCAGCGCGCCCAGGCCCGCGTCCGGGACCGGCCAGGCTTTCGAAACATCGGAAGTGATGATCTCTTCGGTGCCGTTGCGCGGGTCAGTGACGCTACCGGCGAAGAACGGCTCGAACACGCCGTCGATGTGGCCGAGCTGATACGCAGTGAGCACACGCGCGATCAGCAAACCGATCAGCCCCAGCAACGCGATCGGCAGGCGCTGCGCCCCGGTCGAGGGACAATACGTCCAGCCGGGCGGAATCACCTTCGTATCCATCATGCCGGCCATGCTCATGCCCGGCATCATCGGCACCAGCACGGCGAACGCGATCACAAGCGCTCCCACGATGGTGTTGTTCAGGATCTGCGCGGCGCTTGGGCTCCAGAAGACGAGCGGTGCGAACAGCAGCCAAAGGCCGACGAAGGTGTTGGCCCACTGCGCGAACCATGCCGTGCGCCTGGAAAGCGACAGTGTGCCGAACAGCACGATCAGCAAGCCACTGACGACGTCACTCA
Organism: Burkholderiaceae bacterium; assembly: GCA_041747615.1. Lineage (GTDB taxonomy): Bacteria > Pseudomonadota > Gammaproteobacteria > Burkholderiales > Burkholderiaceae_F > JACCZX01. Next base: position 3,142 of record JBGTEW010000462.1, read on the forward strand.
GCGTGAGTGCAGCAGCGCGCCATTCCACCGAAGGCAGGCCACGATCGGCGGTGACTGTGCGCACGGCATCGCTCACCGCCGCGGTCGACATCGCATCGTGGACAAACGGACTCGCGGCCAGCCACAGCCCCAGCCCGATGTTGGCGTAGTGCGCCCAGCGCGTGCGCCTGGCGTCGTCCTCCATCATCGCCATGTGATCATGGCCGCTCATCGTTTGCGGCGCGGTTTTGTTTTCATTTTGCTGCTCAGGCGCATCGCTGGAAGCGGATGCGACGTCCCCGGTGGCAGACTTGGCAGCCGCGGCATGGTCCATGCCGTGGTCGTTGCGCGAAGCACGGTCGCCGGTTGCTTGATCGCGGCTGCCGCTGTCTTCGCTCTGCTTCTGAGCCGCAGGGCGCTGGCCATACCAGGCCACCAGCGCGGGATTCAACTTGTTTGCTTTGTACCAGCCGCTGGGATCACGTTTGAGCGCCGCCACCATTTGCGGCAGCGTCTCGCGCAGGCTGTGCTTCGGCGTCCAGCCAAGCAGCTCGCGCGCGCGCGAAACGTCGAGAATGTAGTGGTCGTTCGAGCGTTCGACCATCCATGGTTTGATGAACGATTCATCGCCGAGTACCTCGTTCTGCAGCCAGGCGCCGGCTTGCGCGAGCGGCTGCGGGATGCGGATCGTCTCCCATTGCTCGCCGTGCAGTGCGCATCCGATGATGTCCTGGATCTCGTCATAGCCGAGCGCTTCCGGCTCGCCGATCAGCAACGGCAGCGCCGGCGGCAGCTCGCGCCGCTTCTCGATCAAGCGCGCGATAACGTCGGTGAGATCGTCCAGATGCAGGAACGATTGCCCGGCGCACAGCATCCCCGGGTAGAAGTGAGCGGTCAGCCGATGCTCGTAGATGCGCGAGATCTGGCCGGCGATGAACGGCGAATGGCCCATGTCGTCGTACACCCCGGCGATGCGCAGCAGCACGTACGGAATGCGCCCGTGCTCGGCGCGAACGAGCTCCTCGGTGCGGATCTTCGAGGCGGGGTACGGCCAGCTCGCTTCGATCGGCGAGTCTTCGTTGATCGTCGCCTGCGGGCTGTCGGTCGGACGATGCACAAGCATCGTACTGGCGAAGACGAACTGTTCGACCTCGAAGTCCTGTAGCGCCGCGAGCAGGCGGCGCGTGCCTTCGACCGTCACTTCCTCGTACTTCGGGTTCGGCTCGCCCGTGAGGTCGTAGTAGGCGGCAAGATGAATCACCGAGGTGATACGGTTGCCGAAGCGGCGCCGCACCTCATCGAGCGTCACCCGCACCTTCTCGTCCGACGAAAGATCGAGATCGATGGCGACGGCAGGCGCGGGCGGATCAGGCACGCCATCGCGGTCAAGCCCGACCAGCGTGTAGCGATTGGCGAGCGCGCGGATGATCGCGGAGCCGATGAAGCCGGCCGCGCCGGTTATAACGACCATGTTCTTAGCGAAATGAATTCTTTAGCCGGTCGTTGGGCGGCGGTCAGCAACAACTGTGCCCCGACGATGCGAGACAGCTGCCAACTGCCTGCGCACGAACCACACAGCCAGCGGCGGCAGCACAATCCATTGCAAAAGCGGCGACAGTCCGACTCCAATACCGGGTATGACCGGCATCAGCGGCGAGTAATCCCAGCCGCCGACCCACAAACCGCGCAGCGCGAGCTGCTCGATGAGGATGGTGATCGTTACTCCGACGGCGACGAACATCGCCAGATGCGCGGCCTTCGGTGCGGTGATCCAGTATCGGCTCCGCGCGATTAAAGCCACAAACCAGTAAGCCATCAGCATGATGACGATGTCGCCCAGCGTCGCCGTCGCGCATCTCTGGATAGCGGTCCAATGCGGCGCGTCCGCCATGCCGGCAAACAATGGCACCTGCGAGAATTCCCAAGGATAGTTAAGCAGAAATGCGAAGACAGCCACGTTGAATTCGGGCAGCCAGGTGACTGCGAGCCAACGGCTCATCAGCGCGAAGCTCTCTCGTTCAGGCTGCTATGGCGCGCGCGTATCTTCTCCGGCCACCTGCTTTTGATATAGGCAAGCGCAGCCCAGATCTGCGCGTCGGTCAGGACGGCGCCGAACGCGGGCATGTCGCTTTCGTAGCCGGCGGGCGCCACCGGCGGTTTCAGTCCCCCCTTCGTAATCTGGAAGAGGATGTCATCCGGGTGATGCCAGGTATGGCCGTTCTCGTCGTGCGGGGGCGCCGGAAAGCGCCCATCGGGCTTGCGCGACTTCCAGTTTGGCTGCCCTTCCAGATTCGCGCCGTGGCAGCTCGCGCAATGGTCTCGGTAAACGGTCGCGCCAAGCGCCACCTGGCGTGCATCGCCGGCGTCGGCGCGGCCGGCAGGAGTCTGCGGCCGGAACATCCACCAGGCGGCGATCACCATAACAACGATGACGCCAGCAACGAGTAAAGCGGTTGACTTTCGCATTTTCTGTCTCGGTTATTCGAAAACTCGTAGCGCTTCGCGATGGCCGTCGCAAGCTGGCGGTCTCACCTCAGCACGCCTCTGAAATGAAGCGGGTGATTTCCTTCAGGCTGGAGAAAATGATCGAAACGCGATCGCCCCCCATGCCGGCGCCATGGATGACGGGCTTGCCTGCTGCCGGACCGTTGTCCGTAGAGTCGAGCTTGAGGCGCACGTTCATCTCCCAAAAGGGAGTCTCGGTGCCGTCCGCGGTGGTCACGAAGTAGCTGTCGCGGCAGTGCCGGATCTTCGTCACCTGGGTGGCGGCAGGCGCCGAGTTGAGAGGACTGGGCTTCTGGCCGCGAACGTACTCGTGTGGCACGAGTTTCTGTTCCACAACAGCCTTTGCGCCGCCGGGCGCCATGGCAATGGCCAGAAACGCGACTAGATCGGCGCGAGCGCGCTCGTTGTCGACGCCGCGGAAGACCATGTAAGTACCCGGGATCATCGCGCGCGGATTGGCAAGCCATGCGTTCAGCGTGTTCTCGTCCCACTTGAAGTCGGCCGCTTTCAGGCCCTTCGAATAGCGCACAAACCCGTCGGCGTGGCCGGCCTTCCGGCCCCAGAGCCCGGCGAGGCTCGGGCCGGTCAGATGCGAGCCGGTCTCCAGCGAATGGCACGCGACACATGCGCGATAGTTTTCGGCGCCGCGTTTCGCGTCGCCCTTGATCTGCGCGTGAGCTGCCGTGCCGGCAAACGCCCACAGCGCCGCCATAGTGATCATCACGTGTCTCATGTCGGCATTCCTTTCGTCGACCCGCAGCCTAAACTCTGTAGCCAACCCCAGAGGCAAGCGCAAGCGCTTGCCTCTCACCCCTTCCGGCGCATCGTGCATCACCCAATTCGCCCCAGCACCGGGAACGCTTCCAGCAACCAGTATCCAAATGCGTTCAACTGGCCCGTTACCATCGCGACGCCCATTAGCACCATGATCGCTCCGGCGCCAAGCTGAAGCCGGCGGCCGAGGCGCCCCAGCCCCTTCAACGAATCGACCAGCTTGCCCGTGAAGGCAGCCGACAGCACGAACGGAACGCCAAGCCCCAATGCGTACGCGGACAGCATGATGACGCCACTCGACACGGAACTCTGCACTGCGCTCACCGTGAGGATTGCGCCGAGCACGGGCCCAATGCACGGCGTCCACCCGAAACCGAACGCGAGGCCGAGCACCAGAGCGGCGAGCGGATGTCGGCCGCTAAGGCGCGGATGAAATCGAAACTCGCGATAGAACCATGAGACCGGGCGCGTGAAACCAAACATGAGCAGCCCGAACACGATGACGATGGCGCCGCCGATAATGTTCGTCTCGGTGCGATAGCGAAGGAGCAGGCTGCCCAGCGCCGTGGCGCTGGCGCCGAGGGCGATAAAGACGGCGCTGAAGCCCAGCACGAAGAACACGCTCATCGCCACGGCCGCGCCGCGGGCTGGCGTGTGTCTTCCCGGCCCTGAGTCGGCCAGCGATTCTCCTGCGACGTACGAGACGTATGCCGGCACCAGCGGAAGCACGCAAGGCGAAAGGAATGAGACGATGCCGGCGGCGAATGCACCCGCCAGGCCGAACCCGGATACTTCAATCATTTAAGTGCCGCCAGCCGTTCACCGGATGCCGTGGGTCCGCACTTTCGTCCGTTATGCACTGCACGCTCCCCGTTTCGGCGCTTCGGAAATATCGCTGCGGATTCGACTTTTGACCGCCGGGTCGTCCCACTCGACCGGACCAACGACGCGCCATAGCTCGCAACCCCTTCGATCGACAAGCAGCGTCAATGGAATCCCCACCCCACGGAGCTTCGCGAACGCTTGGGCGCTCGCATCGACGTAGACTCGAAGCGCCCGCAGGCCGAGCTCCTGATAGAAACTCTTGACGGCGACGGCGCCCCCACGGTCGATCGACAGGGCGACCACCTCGAAGTCGGCCCCGCCAAGCGTGGCCTGCAGCCGATCGAGAGCCGGCATCTCCTTGCGGCAAGGGACGCACCAGGTGGCCCAGATGTTGAGCAGGATCGCGCGGCCCCTGAACCCCACGAGAGACTTTGGCGCACCGGTCTCATCGACAAACCGCAGCTCCGGCACCGGCCGCGGTGCCTCGGGCAGGCCGACAGGCAGCGCTCCGTGTGCAACGGCCGCCGCCGAGTTCGGATATCTATCGCCATCCCACCACTGTTTCGCGTAAATACCCACGACCAGCGCAACCAGCCCGACGATCGCGAACGCGGACTTCGTCATCGCAAGCTCGTGGAGCTCGGATCGGCAGCTCCCGTCTTCGCACCGTCCGCGCGGAGCCTGGCGATCAGCGGGCGCAGTTTCTCCTCCAGAACCTTCGGCGTGACCGCACCAATGTGCTTGTAGGCGATGCGGCCGTTGCGGTCGATGACGAAGGTCTCGGGAACTCCGTAGACGCCCCAGTCGATCGCGACCCGACCGTTGAGGTCGGCGCCGGTGCGTGTGTACGGATCGCCGAGCGCGTCGAGCCAGCGCGCTGCGTCCTCGGGGCGGTCCTTGTAGTTGATACCGTGGATCGGCACTAGCCCCTCGCGCTGCAGCTGCAAGAAAATCGGATGCTCCTGCCTGCACGGCACGCACCACGACGCGAACACATTGACGAGCGATACGTCACCCTTCAGGTCGCCACTCGAAAGCCCGAGCGTGCGTCCCTGCACGGGCGGAAGCACAAACTCCGGCACCGGTTTGCCGATCAGCGCGGAGGGAATTTCGCGCGGGTTCAGCGTCAGCCCGATACCGAGAAAGACCGCGACCCCCGCAAACACCAGCAGTGGTGTTAGCCACGCCGCTCGTCGAAACGAGAGCACCTCGCGCGCGACCGCGCGCCGTGGGTTTTCACCTGGAAGGGTCATCACGGGTGTCCAGCATGCGTCGCTTTCTGCACGACCGGTGCGACAACGGTGTCCTCGATCGTGCGCCCGTCGTCCAATCGAAGCGTCAATTTCAGCTTGACGCTGTCACCCACCTTCAGCGGCCGGCGCAGATCGACCATCATCAGATGCGTGGCGCCCGGTGCAAGCTCGACCGTGCGTCCAGCGGGCAGTTTCAGCTGCTCGAGCCGGCGCATTCGCATCACGTCGTTGACCGTCGACATCTGATGAATCTCGGCCGTCGCCGCCGCGTCCGTCTCGACCTTGATCAACACCGCGCCTTGCGCGCTGCGCAGTTGCATGTACGCGGCGCCGACGGTTTGCCCCGGTACGGTCGCGGTAACGCGTGCGTTTGAAACCCGCAACATTTCGCCTGCGGCGACGCCGGTTGAGAGGCTCAGCACAAGCGAGAGAGCACCTGCGCGCCGCGCCCTGCGTGACCGAACCGATTCAATCATCGATCACTCCACCGCATAAACGCGCGGCGTGCTCTGCGGCTGCTTGCTGATCTCGTAAATCTTGAACGGCTCCTGCTTGCTGCCGGTCATTCCGGGCGAGCCGGCCGGCATCCCCGGAAGCGATACGCCGCGCAGCGCCGGACGCTCGCGCAGCAGCCGGTCGACGGTGCCGACGGGGACGTGACCTTCGACGACGTAGCCGCCAACGAGCGTCGTATGGCAGCCTCCGAGTGCTTCGGGCACGCCGTTGTCTTTCTTGACCTGATCAAGATCGTGTGTCGGCACTACCTTCACTTTGTAGCCGTTGTCGCGGAGGTATTGGGCGTAGCCCTCACAGCAAGTGCACTGCGGGTTTTTGTACAGCGTTGCTTCGCGGTCGAGCCGCTGCGCGTGGACCAGCGGCGTCGCCGCGAACGCTGTTGCAAAAAACGCGAGAAATACGCGTCGCTTCATGGTGGTCTCCATCAAGTTAACGAAAGGAACATCGAATCTCATTTCCTGCGCGCGGTCGCGTCGAGCAGCGGCACGAGGTTGCCCATTCTCATCGCGCCCGAATGCTTCTCGCCGTTCGGCAGGAACCAGGTCGGGGTTGCGCTCACCCCGAGCCGACGGCCGAGTGCGAGTAGCTCTTCGATCGGTGTCTCGCAGTCGGGCTTGGCGGTGGGCTCGATGCGCTGAAGCATCAGGGCGTCCCACGCTTTGGCCCGATCACGCGAGCACCAAACGGCCTTGCTCTGGCGCACCGAGTCAGGCTTGATCACCGGATAGGGGAAGATGTGCACGGTGATATCGTCGAGCGTCGCCAGGTCGGTCTCGAACCGCTGACAATAGGGGCAGTTCGGATCGGAGAAGATCGCGATCTGCCGGCGTCCGTCGCCGCGCTTGGTCGTGATCGCCCATTTGAACGGCAGGCTGTTCCAGTCGATTGCCGACAGCTTGCTGACGCGCTCTTCGGTCAGGTTGCGATCCGAGCTGGCCTCCATCAGGCTGCCGATGAAGATCACCTGCGCCGACTCATCGGTATAAAGCACCGAAAATGCGCCTTCGCGTTGCAGCGCCACCTCGTACAGGCCGCCGTGGCGCAATTTCTGCACCGAGACGATCTTTGCATCCGGGACCTTTGACGAGATGACGCGGCGGATCGCCTTCTCGTCGGCGTGAACTGTAGGCGCTGCGAGCGCAGCAAGCATCAACAGCGAAACGGCGAGGATTTTTCTGCGGTTCATTTCAAACTCCCTCCTGCAGCAGACGCTTGACGTCGTCCACCACGCGGTCGACCGTGCGACCGTTGCCGCTGACATACAGCCGCGGCTTGCCGCGTGGATCGAGCACAAAGATTGCCGACGTGTGGTCGACCAGGTAATTCTTGTCCGCTGTCCCCTGCCCGCTCTTGTTGGCTTGGTAGAAGACCTTGAACTCCTTCGCAGTGCGCGCCGTCTCGTCGGCCGAGCCACGCAGCCCGATGAACGATGGATGAAACGCCGGCACGTACTGCGCCAGCACGTCGGCGGTGTCGCGCTCGGGATCCACGGTGATGAAAATTCCCTGCACGCGGGCGCCGTCGGGGCCGAGCCGGTCCACCACCTGTGCCATTTCCGCCAGCGCCGTCGGGCACGCGTCCGGGCAGTGGGTGAAACCGAAGAAGACGAGCACTACCTTGCCGCGGAAATCCGACAGCGAGCGGAGGCGGCCCGTGTGGTCGGTCAACTGGAAGTCGCGCCCCCAGTCGACACCCGTGATGTCAGTGGCGTGGAACTTGGCGGACTGCGGCGGCTCGTGGCACGCCGCCAGCGCCGCTGGGAGCACAAGAATCGCAAGCCGTTTGCGCTCGATCATCGCTGCAGCTCAGGTGACGCGCAGGCACGCTGCCATGCCGCCCGCTTGATGATCGAGCACGTGGCAATGAAACATCCACTCGCCCGGATTGTCGGCGACGAACGCGATCTCGGCGCTTTCGCGCGGCGCGAGCAACACAGTGTCGAGCCATTCGCGGTGAGTCGTCGGCCGGCCGTCGCGCGAAATGACGCGAAAGGAATGGCCGTGCCAGTGCATCGGGTGGTGCCACGCGGTGTCGTTGACGAGCCGCAGCACGTAGCTGCGTCCGCGGCGCAGGATCAAGAGCGGATCGAATACCGCCACGCCGTCGCCGCAGCCTTTGGACACACCGTTTAGTGCCCACGCCTTGCCGCGCGACACGCCGCTCATGTTGCCCATCATGCCGCCGGTGAAGGCAATCTCGTGCCGTTCGGCACGCGCGAGATCGGGCTCTGCGAGCGGATTGGGCGGCAGCCGGATCGGCGCGGCCAGCTGCTTCGCGCGCACTGGTGGGTCGGCCGCGTAGACGAGTTGCACCAATTCGTATTCGAGCCGGGGATAAAAACCGTCCCGAATCGAATGGTGGCTGCCCGGCGCATCGAGCATGTCGATGATCAGGTCGGCGCGCTGCGCGGGCGCGAGCACGACCACGCCGTCCTTCGGCGCGTGCGGCTCGACCGGCTGGCCGTCGAGCGCAATCACCATCGGTTCGTGGCCGCGGAATTCGAGCGCAAAGATGCGCGCGCTCGCGCCGTTGATCAGACGCAATCGGATGCGCTCGCCGGCGCGCACGCGAAACGGGTCGGAGACTTTGCCGTTGATCGTTACCGTGTTGCCGACGCGACCGTTGTGGCTCACGTCCCTGAAGCTGCCGAAGCCGCCGCGAATCGACGCATCGCGATTAAGCCGCCAATCGCCCAGCACCCAGACTTCTTCGCGGTCGACGCGGATCGGCTCGCGCTCCTCGACGATCAGCGCGCCGGCGAGGCCGCGCGACACCTGCTCGTAGCCGCGCACATGCGGGTGGTAGAAGAACGTGCCGGCGTCGGGCAGCGTGAATTCATAGAGGAACGCTTCGCCGGGACCGATTGGCGGCTGCGTCAGGTTCGGCACGCCGTCCATTGCGTTCGGCAGGCGGATGCCGTGCCAGTGCACAGTCGTGTCTTGATCGAGATGGTTCGCCACCTGGACGCGCAAGCGGTCACCCTGCCGCAAGCGCAGCATGGGGCCAGGCACCTGTCCGTCATAAGTCCAGACCTCGGTGCTCGGGCGTGGGGCCGGCACCAGCTGCGCCGAAGCCGTTGCCGC
>JBGTEW010000463.1:0-7810 GCA_041747615.1 Burkholderiaceae bacterium
GTTCTGCGGCTGCACGACCTTGTTCTTCTCCGACCACGCCTTGCTCATGATGCGCAGCTCGGTCAGCTGCCGCAGCAGCACCGGATTCGGCACCGTCGTGTACACCAGCACCGTGTGCGGATCGATCGCCCGCGCGCCCTGAATACCGGTTGTGTAAACGCGGAAGTTCGAAGTTGGCGCCATCGCGCGCTGAATCGAGAACACGACGTCATCGGCGGTAAATGGCGTGCCGTCGTGGAACGTCACACCCTTGCGCAGATCGAATTTCCACAGCAGGTTGCCGTCTCGCGTCCAGGTGGTGGCCAGCGAAGGCACCAGTTCGAATTTCTCGTTGTAAGTCAGCAGCGTTTCGTAGATGTAGCCGGTCGCGGTGTTGTTCAGGCTCTCGTTCTGCGCGTGCGGGTCCATCGTGAGGAAGTCGCCCTGGCTCGCCCAGCGCAGGGTCTTGGCGTCTACCGAGGAAGCGGCAAGCAGCGAAGCGGCGACGAATGCGGCAATGGCAAGGCGCATCGACCTTCTCCTTATAGTGTGAGTGCGGAAAGGCCAAGATGATAGGGCACCGGGCCCGCCCCCGCTACGCAGCCGGAAGCCATGGCTAACCCTACGATGTGGACAGCGCGGTCTTGTCCACGCAGGGAATGCCGTCGGCGTCGGCGTTGTGTAGCGAAACACCGTGTGATACTGAGCATTGAATGCAAACGGTTTTAGTGCTGGCAGTGTCCGCCGCGGCGATCGGCGGCGTAGCCTGGTTGATCGCCTGGAGCAAACAAGTCCAAAGGCAGCAGGACTTCGAGCGCAAGGTGCAGGCACGCAAGCTCGGATGGAGATACGACAGCGTGCGCAACGGCCGCGCTGATTATCGATTCTCGGGGTCCGGCGGCGGTGTCGAATGGTCGATGTGGTACGACAGCGATCGCGGCAACAAATCACCCAGGCCGAAAGCGTCCTGGAAATCGGCCAATGTCACGGCGCCAAACCTGTCGCTGGTAATCATTGGCCGTAAGCGCTACCAGATGGAAAGCGGAGTGATCAGCAGATTGGTGATGGATGTCGTGGCCGGGGTTGCGCAGGCGGTCAGCGGCTCCGATGAGCCCTCCGACAAGTCGGATTTCTATGAATCGTCGATTACGCTCGACGAAGGCCGCCCCGGCTTTCGTGAACGATTCGTGGTCGCCGTTGCACCGGATATGCCGCGTGGCTGGCTCGACGAATCCCTGCAGGCGCTATTGCTGGACTGGCCGAAATCCAGACGCGGCGCACCGTATCGCAGCCATGAGCGAATCGAAGTGACGCTGCGTGCAGACGGACTGCGGATCGTTGCGCAACAGATGCCCGAAGATTTTGCGCTCTGGAATCATTTGGCAAAGCTCGGAGAAGCGCTGGCCCAACGGCTTGGCCGCTTGGCTGGCCGCTAGCGGCGCGGCTTCAGCTCCAGCGTAGTCGCCTCGCGCGCTGCCGGTGGTCGCATCGGCAGATACTGCACATCGCGCCACAGCGGCAGCATCGAGGCATAGCGATCGGAAAACGGATTCCCCGCCTGCCCACTCGACTGAATCCACACCGAATTCGTGTCGCGCGCGGCCAAGTCGTAGATCGCGCGCAGCGTCGCTGTATGACGCGTGGAAAAAGGCGCGTCGGTGCGATGCGAAAGCGCACCGACGTTGATCGTGTAGGTATCGCCGGGGTACGCAGTTTTCAGTCCGAACAGGCGTCCGAGTCCCGGCACGCCGGACAGCGGCCGATGATCGGCCACGGCTTGGTGCGCCTCACCCCAACGCAATCCCGCCACATCGCGCCCGGATTGCTCAGTGAGCTCGCTGACTGCCGCGTCCAATGTTTCGCCCGCCAGAGAGCGGCAGGTCTCGAAGCGCTCGCGGGTCGATCGATCGTCGCACCAGTCGCGGGCGTTCGCCCGGCCCGAAAGGATGTGCAGCAGTGTGGCGGTCAGCTCGGCCTGATCGACAAAGTCTTCGGTCATCGTGCCCAGATCATCGGCAAAGATTCGGTGCTTCAGCTTGCGCATCCACGCGTGAAAGATCAGGGGCTCCGGCGCATTGCGCTTCATCTGAAAGTCCCACGCCTTGAGCCGAGCCAACGCATCGCGTCCCGCTGCAGTCAGCGGCTGCACATCGTGCAGCAAGGCAAGGAGGTCGCGCGCGGCGAACGATGTGATATCGGCCTGGATCGCCTTGAAAGTGGTCACGTCATGCTTTCCACGTGCGTCGAGCAATTGTTCAACGCGCCGCGCGCGATATGGGAGGAACCAGTCGTACGTCAGGTGGTGCGGATACGTCGGCGGCACGACCTTATGGTTCGCCGTCACGATCAATCCGCTGGCAGGATCGCGTAGTTTCGGCGCCTGCTCGGCCGGCAGATAGCCGCGCCAGTCATAGCGCGCGTCCCATCCCGGCGCCGGCACGATGCCGTTCAGATCGCTGGCCGGATCGCGCACCGGTATGCGCCCGGTCACCATCATGCCGATCCTGCCCTCCACGTCCGCCATCAGCGCAGATTGCGCGACGATCTGAAATAGCGCCAGTGCCTGTTCGGCCTGCTCAATGTTCTGCGCCTTGTTCAGCGCGCGAAGCGCCGCAATCGTCGTGTCGTCGGGCTCGAGCGCAGACCAGCGCAGCGCCAGCGCAAACTGCGGCTGCTTGAAGCTTTTTTCGACGCTCGCCAGGCCGCTGATCACCGGGCCGTGCCGCGTCTCGCGCACGGTCAGTTCGACATCATCGCCGCCCTTGACTCGGATACTTTCGACGCGCGTTGCAAAACGTGCCCAGCCATCCGGCATCTGATACTGGTCTGCATGTTCGGGATGGATGCGCTCCAGATAGAGGTCCTGCTGGTCGACGCCGGTGTTGGTAAGTGCCCAGGCCACCCGGTCATTGCGTCCGAGGACGATGCCCGGCACTCCCGGCAGAGTTGCGCCGATCACATTCACCCCGGGTGACTGCATGCTTGCGAAATACCAGAGCGACGGCGTTGTCAGTCCCAGATGCGGATCGTTGGCGATGATCGGCTTGCCACTGACGGTACGACGCCCCGCTACGACCCAGTTGTTCGATCCCACTGCTTCGCCATCGCCAAAGCCGAGGCCCGGCGGGATCAGCCTTGCCAGCGGCGCGGCCGATTTCAAGCCGAGCAGGCGATAAAGCTCGGCGTAATCGGTGGTGACCGGCGCCGGATCGCCCGGATACGGTGGATAAAAATCGTTGATCTCCGCCACCGAGAAGCGCTGCGCCAGCTGCAGGCGCCGCAGCTCGCGCGAGTAGGAATAGCGCGCCAGGTCCCACGCCATCATCAGCGACCAGCCGATCGAATCGGCGGGCGTCCACGGTTCGGGCTTCGGTGCGCGCGTAATGAAAAACTCGGGTGGAAGCGGCCCGCTGCGCTTGTTCAGATAGGCATTGACTCCCGCAGCGTAGGCATCGAGCAGGTCGCGATGCTCGGCATCCAGATTCCTGGCGATGCTTTGCGCAGTGCGCGCTATGCCGATCGTGCGCAGGAACTTGTCGGTATCGAGCGCCGGCTCGCCGAGAATCTCGGCCATCCGCCCGGCCGCAATGCGCCGGTTGACCTCCATCTGCCAGAGCCGGTCCTGTGCATGCGAGTAACCCAACGCAAACGCGGCGTCGCGTTCGTTCGCCGCGCTGATGTGCGGAATGCCGTAGGCGTCGCGCTGGATTCGGACCGCTTGCTGCAGGCCGGGGACGATGACTGTTCCTTCGTGCACCGGAAGACTGGCCTGCCGATACCAGAGCAGCACGGCCAGCAGCGCGACAACGACCAGCAGGATTGCGAAGCCGGCATAACGTGCGCGCACCCAATATCTCCTTATTCGGCTGAGCGGGTGCGATTGTATTCAGTGAAAATCGCGCGACGAAGTGGCAAGCCGTCCGAGCAGACGCGAATAATCGGTGGCGCGCTTTGCCAGCAGATGCATCACGCCGGCTTCGGACTGCCATACGCCCTGCACGCCGAGCAACGTCGAGCCGACGACGATCTTGCGCTCGCGCTCGAAAATATCGTTCCAGAAAATGATATTGACCGGCCCCGTTTCGTCTTCGATCGTCACGAACACCGAGCCTTTGGCGGTCTGTGGCCGCTGCCGGTGCGTGACAATGCCGCACGCGCGCGCGAAACGTCCGCTCGGAGTTGTCTGCAGCTCGATCGACGTTCTCATTTTCATTTTCGCCAACCGCGGCCGTAGCAGCGCCAGCGGATGACGGCCGAGCGTCAGGCCGAGCCGCTCGTAATCGGCGACGATGTCCGCTCCTTCGGTAGGGGGCGTGAGCTCGATCCGCGGCTCCGGAAAGCGCACCGGCTTCAGCATCTGCGTACGCCGCGTCTCGACGCCGAGCGCTTCCCAGCCGGCCTGATGGCGGTGCCCGGCGAGCGTGGCCAGCGCTCCACTGGCGGCCAGCGTTTCGAGCTCGAGTGAATTCAGCTGGGCACGCATCGCCAGATCTTCGACATTGTCGAAGGCGCGCTCGCTGCGGGCCTCGACGATGCGCGTGATCGAAGTTTCCCTGAGCCCGCTGATGCGATTCAATCCAAGCCGCATCGCCCGCAGATCCGCCGAACCGCACTCGAGCGTCGACTCGACCCCACTGATCGTCACGTCGACCGCGCGCACTTCGACGCCATGCCGGCGCGCGTCCTGCACCAGCTGCGCGGGCGCATAAAAACCCATCGGCTGACTGTTCAGCAGCCCGGCCAGGAATGCATCGGGATGATGCCGCTTGATCCAGCACGATACATACGCCAGCAATGCAAAGCTCGCCGCGTGGCTTTCCGGAAATCCGTATTCACCGAACCCTTCGATCTGCTTGAAGATGCGCTCGGCATATTCGAGCGCATATCCCTTGGCCGTCATGCGCGATATCAAACGCTCCTTGTGCGGCCCGAGCCCACCTTTGCGTTTCCACGCTGCCATCGAGCGGCGCAGCTGATCGGCCTCGCCCGGCGTGTAATCAGCGGCGACGATCGCAAGCTGCATCACCTGTTCCTGAAAGATCGGAACCCCAAGCGTTCTTTTCAGTACCGATTCGATTTCCGTGTTCGGATAATCAACCGGTTCCTTGCCGTCGCGCCGCCGCAGATAGGGATGCACCATGCCGCCCTGAATCGGCCCCGGCCGCACGATTGCGACTTCCACCACCAGGTCGTAATAGCAGCGCGGTTTAAGGCGCGGCAGCATTGTCATCTGTGCGCGCGATTCGATCTGGAACGTGCCGATCGTGTCAGCCTCGCAGATCATGTCGTACGTGGCATCGTCGCCGTCTGGAATGTCACTCATCGCAAATGGCCGACCGAGCTTCTGCGCGATGAACTCGAGTGCGCGCCGCGTGGCCGACAGCATGCCGAGCGCCAGCACGTCGACCTTCAGCAGGCCGAGCGCTTCGAGATCGTCCTTGTCCCATTGGATGACACAGCGAGCTTCCATCGCCGCGTTTTCAATCGGCACCAGGCGCGACAGCTTGGTGCGCGCAATCACGAAGCCGCCGACATGCTGCGACAGATGCCGCGGAAAGCCGCGCAGCTCGTCTGCAATCGTCAGCCATTGGCGGATGGCAAAGCTGTCGGGGTCGAAACCCGCTTCGATCATTCCCTTAGCGTGGCGCTGGCCGCTATCCCACCACTGATGGTTTTTTGCGACCTGGTCGATGCGCTGCGGATCGAATCCGAGCGCCTTGCCGACATCACGCAGCACGCTGCGCGAGCGATAGCAGATGACGGTGGCGGCGAGCGCAGCACGGTCGCGACCGTATTTGTTATAGATATATTGAATGACTTCTTCGCGCCGCTGATGCTCGAAGTCGACATCGATATCCGGCGGCTCATTGCGCTCGCGGCTAATGAAGCGCTCGAAGAGGACGTTGCAGCGGCGTGGATCAACTTCGGTGATGCGCAGGCAGTAACAAACCACCGAGTTGGCGGCCGAGCCGCGACCCTGGCACAAGATGCCCTGCGAGCGCGCAAAGCGCACCACATCCTCGATAGTCAGAAAGAAAGCTTCGTACTTCAGCTCCGCAACCAGCGCGAGCTCTTTTTCGATCTGCGCACGCACCGCAGGCGGCACGCCCTCCGGAAACCGATACAAAACGCCGGCTTCGGTCAGCGCGCGCAGATGGCTCGTCGCGGTGGCACCCGGCGGCACGATCTCTTCGGGATATTCATAGCGCAATTCGTTCAGCGAAAACTGACAGCGTGCGGCGATCTTCAGCGTTTCATCCAGCCACTCGGGCGCATACAGCTGCGCCAGCCGCACGCGCGGCCTCAGATACTGCTCGGCGTTCGATGCCAGCGCGAAGCCGCATTCGGCCACCGTTTTGCCGAGCCTGATCGCAGCGGCTACATCGAGCACCGGCTTGCGCGAGCGCAGGTGCATATGCACGTCACCGGCGGCGACCAGCGGCACGCCGGTGATGCTTGCAACGCGCTCGATGCGTTCGATCAATGGACCATCGGTCGCGCGCAGAAGATTTTCCACCACGATCCAGGAACGTTCAGGAAACCAGGTCTTAAGCCACATCGCCTGGCCGAACAGCTGTTCGAACGAAGCGTCGCCCGCTGGAATCAGAAGCGCCAGACAGCCGGGCAGATTCTGCAGCTGCGGATGTCCTGCTGCCCTGCCTTCAAGGTCCGATACGTATGCGCGATAGCTGCCCTTATCGGCACGCGTGCGCGCCAGCGTGATGAATTCCGACAGGTTGCCGTAAGCGGCACGATCGGTCGCCAGCAGCACCAGTTTTGCGAAGAGCTCGCCGCCGGCAGTCAGCAGATTGATTTCACTGCCGATGATCAGATGCAGGCCGTGCTCCTTGGCTTCGACGTGCGCGCGCACAACACCGGCGAGCGAGCATTCGTCGGTAATCGCCAGTGCCACGTAGCCGAGCGCTGCGGCGCGCTCAACCAGCTCTTCGCCGTGCGAAGCGCCGCGCAGAAAACTGAAGTTCGTCACGCAGTGCAGTTCGGCGTAGCCCGGAAGGTTGCTGATCATCCGAACTTTCCGTGCAGATACCAGCGGTCGCGGGCTGCAGCATCGGGAACGCGCGGCCGAAAAATCCACAGCAGTGCATGCTGCTCGTCGCGCGCGATGAAGTAATCGCGTTCGGCCCATTGGTTGTCCCACCAACCGCTTTCGATCCGCTCCGGGCCGCTAAGAAGCGTCAGCGGCGTGCCATAGACCGGGCGATGTTGCTGTTCAGCGAGCGGTATCGGCTCGGGTAGCAGCCAGAGTGGACGCGGTGCCGTGTAGCTCACGTCGGACGAACGCGATGCACTCGCGCGCTCGACAGGCACTTCGCGAAATGCATGCTCGGGACGGTGATCGTCGTGCGGCTCGAGCTGCGTGACCGCTGCGGGTCCAAGGCGCGCCTGCAATCGCTCGATCAAACGCAGCAGCCCTTCCTGCTCGCCGCGCGCAGTGGCAAACAATTCTCCATGCGAAAGCTGCGATGGCACGATTTGCGCGCAGCGCAGATGCAGCTCGTACACCGGCGCAGCCAGTTGAGTGCGGCCAAGCAGCTCACGCAGCAGCGCCGTCATCCGCTCTTCGTCATGGGAGGCATCGGCCAAATGCACCACCAGCGGCGATGGATCGCGGTCTTCGTGGACCAGCGTGAACTCGATCGTGCGCGTCGCCGCATGGCGCGCCGCCAGCCAGCCCGTCATCTGCACGATCATCCGGCGCGCCGCGAACAGCAACGCCTCGGCGTGATCGACACGCGCCAGCATCTCGAGCTTGGCTTCGAACACCGGCGGCGCGACGAACCACACGCGCGGATCGGGCTTGCGACCCAAC
>JBGTEW010000464.1:0-1841 GCA_041747615.1 Burkholderiaceae bacterium
TACGCGTTCGAGGGAGCGCTCGCCGACCGGTTTCCCGAGAACCGCGTCCTTAGCCACGACCTGCTGGAAGGTTGCTACGCGCGCTCGGGGTTGCTGAGCGACGTTCAGCTGTACGAGGAATTTCCGGCACGCTACAGCGCCGACATGGCACGACGCCATCGCTGGATACGCGGCGACTGGCAGCTCGCTGGATGGCTGCGCCGGCGCGTGCCGACGCTCGGTGCCCGCCGCGAACGCAACCCGCTGTCAACGCTTTCGCAGTGGAAAGTGTTCGACAACCTGCGGCGAAGTCTGGTGCCGGCCGCGCTGTTACTGCTGCTATTGGCCGGCTGGAGCGTATTGCCCGCCCCGGCGATCTGGACCGCTGCAGTCATTGCGGTGCTGTTGTTGCCCGCCGTGGCCTCCCTGCTAACCGACGTTTTGCGCAAACCTAAAGAGGCGCCGCTGCAGCAGCACCTGCGAGGTGTCACTCACACAGCACGCACCGATTTCGCGCACGTCCTGTTGACGCTCGCATGGCTTCCGTACGAAGCGTTCTACAGCGTGCACGCCATCGTGCAAACGGTGTGGCGCATGCTGATAAGCCGCCGCCGGTTGCTCGAATGGAGGACATCGAGCGAAATCGAGCGCACGCTGCAAGCGAACGACGAGACGGATTTGTCGGCGACCTACCGCAAGATGTGGATCGCACCTGCGGTGGCTGTGCTGGCCTGGACGTTGTTGCCGGGCATCAATCCTGCGGCACTGCCGCTGGCCGCGCCGATCCTGCTTCTGTGGTTGATATCGCCCGCACTCGCGTGGTGGGTAAGCCGGCCGCTGGCGCCGCGCGGCGCCGAGTTGGCGCTCGAGCAGACACAGTTTCTGCGCAAGCTGGCGCGACGAACCTGGGGATACTTCGAAACCTATGTCGGTCCGGAAGGAAACTGGCTGCCGCCCGACAACGTGCAGGACAGAAGCGAAGTCACGGTTGCCTATCGCACGTCGCCCACCAACATGGGGCTGGCGCTGCTCGCCGATCTGACCGCGCACGACTTCGGCTACATGTCGGCCGGGCGGCTGATCATGCGCACGACCCTGGCGTTGAAGACGATGCAGTCGCTCGAGCGCTTCCGCGGCCACTTCCTGAACTGGTACGACACGCGCACGCTCGCTCCGCTGTTTCCACGATACGTTTCGACGGTCGACAGCGGCAATCTCGCCGGCCATCTGATGACTCTGCGTGAAGGCCTGAGCGCGCTGGCCGATGCTCCGGTTCTGAACGCACGCTGGCTGGACGGTCTGGGCGACACGTTCGGCGTTCTGCAGGAGGCGATTGGCCAGGAATCGCCGCTCGCCGTTGCTGAGTTCGCGGCGGCCCTCGACCAGGCATCGGCCGAACGCGACGTCGCACTGACTTCCGCCTGGCGGCACATCGACACGCTGACCGCGCGTGCGGCCGCGGTGGCCCAGCACTATGCCCTGCACGTCGCCGAGCCGCGCCAGACAACGCCGCCCCGCGCCACACTCGATCGTGTCGAGGATCCCGGCATAGAAGCCGTCATCTGGTCGCAGGCGCTTGCGCGGCAATGTAGCGACCTGCGCGACGATGTGATCGCACTGGCGCCCTGGCTTACCGGCGAAGCGCCATCCGACGCTCCCATCGGACAGGGCATTCCCACATTGCGCCAGCTCGCCGCGCTGGAGCCGGCGTCGACAGGCACACAACGCTCGCGCGAACTGCTCGCTGCCATCGAGCGGCTGATGCAGCAAGCCAGCGATCTGGCCACATTCGATTACGGCTTCCTGTTCGACAAGGTGCGCCGCCAGTTCGTGATCGGCTACAACGTCAGCGAAGCACGGCC
>JBGTEW010000465.1:0-2690 GCA_041747615.1 Burkholderiaceae bacterium
GCGGTGGTGCTCGTTGCGATCGCTTCGTTCGGATTCGCGTACGCCGCCGGTTGGGCGGTGGCTCGTCTGTCGAATGAACTCGCGTTCGATGACGAGCGCCGCGACACCGCCGTCGTCGGCGTCGTCGCCAGCCTGCCGGTCAGGCTGGAACGCGGTGTGCGATTCGAGTTCGACGTCGAGCGTGTCCTGACGCCGGATGTTTCGGTGCCGCCGCGCGTACTGCTCGGCTGGTACAGCGGCAACATAGCCGTACAGCCGGGGGAGCGCTGGATGTTCAGCGTGCGGCTGAAACGGCCGCATGGCACGCTCAATCCCGGTGGCTTTGACTTCGAGGCGTGGATGCTCGAGCGCGACCTGCGCGCTTCAGGCTATGTCCGAGCCGGCCGCAGCGATCCACCGCGAGTACGTACGCAGGAGATGGTGTGGCAGCCAGGGTATTCCGTTCAACGCGCACGAGCCTGGCTGCGCGATCGACTGCAGCCGCAGCTTGCGGACAAGCGCTACGGCGGCGTGTTGCTGGCGCTGGTACTCGGCGATCAGCGCGCGATCAGCGATGCCGACTGGACCTTGTTCAATCGCACCGGCATCGGCCATCTGGTCAGCATTTCGGGCCTGCACATCACGATGATCGCGAGCCTGGTGGGGTTGATCGTCGGTGCGTTGTGGCGTCGCTCACAAATGCTACTGGCACGCTCCGCCGCGCAGACGGCGGCGGTTCTGGCCGGGCTGACAGCCGCGTTTCTGTACGCGCTGCTCGCGGGCTGGGGAGTGCCGGCGCAGCGCACCGTGGTGATGCTGGCCACCGTCGGCGTCGCATGGCTGTTCCACTCGCGCATCGGTGCTGCCACTTCGCTCGCACTTGCGGCCACGCTCGTGTGTCTGCTCGATCCATGGGCGGTGCTGGCGCCGGGTTTCTGGCTCTCGTTTGGCGCCGTCGCTGCAATCGTATGGGTGGTTCAGGGAAGGCATGCACCGTCTTCGACCTTCAGCAGCGTGCTGCACACGGCGGCTCGGGTGCAGATCGCAGTGACGCTGGCGCTGATTCCGGCCACTGTTCTACTGTTTCATCAACTGTCGATCGTTTCTCCAATCGCCAATGCGATTGCGATTCCGCTGGTCAGCTGGGCCGTCACGCCGCTAGCGTTGATCGCTGCCGCACTCGCCATTCTTC
The DNA here is from genome assembly GCA_041747615.1 of Burkholderiaceae bacterium. GTDB lineage: Bacteria > Pseudomonadota > Gammaproteobacteria > Burkholderiales > Burkholderiaceae_F > JACCZX01. The sequence continues at coordinate 1,172 of JBGTEW010000465.1, forward strand.
CGTCACCCCTGTCGCTGCTGGCTGGGCCAATGCTCGGTCTTGGCAATGCGATCTTCTCGGTGCTGGCGTTGGCGTTGGAGTGGGCCGGCTCCTTCGAATGGGCTGCGCTGCCAGTTGCGACGCCACCACTGGCGCTGATTGCGTTGGCCGGCGTCGGCATCGTATGGCTGCTCGCTCCTCCTGGGTGGCCGGTGCGCCTTGTCGGCGTCATCGCATTGGTGCCGATGTTCGTGTGGCCTGCTGCGCGCGCCGGCGCCGACCAGATGTGGGTCACTGCACTGGACGTCGGGCAGGGAGCGTCAGTGCTGGTCGAAACGGCTGATCAAGCGTGGCTCTACGACGCCGGCCCGCGCTACTCGATCGATTCGGATGCCGGCGAGCGTGTCATCCTGCCGTATCTGCGGCACCGCGGAATCGGCCGCCTCGACGGCTTGATCGTGTCGCACCTGGACAGCGATCACTCGGGTGGCGCCGCGTCGATATTGCGCGCCGTTGAGGTCGGACGCGTCATTTCCTCGATCGGCCCGCGGCACGCCGCGCTCGGCGCACGTTCAGAGGTCGAGCGGTGCGAGTCGGGAATGCAATGGCGCTCCGGCGCGCTGACGTTCGAAATCGTGCACCCGACGGCCGCCGATTACGACATGAAGCGCACGACCAACTCGCTCAGCTGTGTCGTGCTGATCACGCACAGGGCAACGCGATTGCTGTTGACCGGCGATGTGTCGCAGGCAGATGAAGCCGCGCTGCTGGCGCGAACACCGTCGTTGCGTGCGACCTGGCTGGGGGCCCCGCATCACGGCAGCCGCGGTTCGTCGAGCGAAGCGTTGCTCGATGCGCTCGGAGCCTTGTCGGCAGTGGCGCAGACGGGCTATCGCAACCGCTTCCGGCATCCCGATCTGGAGGTGGTCGAGCGTTATCGTGCCCGAGGCATTCTGTTGTTCCGGACCGACCACTCAGGCGCCATTCAGTGGCGGTTTGCCGGCGACGGCCGCAGTACCGTTTCCGCTTCGCGCAACGCGGATGCCCGTTACTGGCATAACCGCCCCGGGGCCGTCTTGCCGCGATCCGTGCCTGCTCCTGCGGCGCCGGATCCGGACGCACCCGACGCAAGTCCGGGACCGCCTGACCCCCTAGTTCGCGGATAAACTGGTTCAGAGGTAAAGCACCAACGCAGGACGCGAATTGGTTAAGACACTTGGACAGGATGCCGCCGTTTGCCGATCTATTCGAGGGTAATCGGAGGCGGCCGGTCGCGCATTATCTGGAGGTGCTGCTGAAAAATTCTCAGTTTGCTGCGACCGCTGCGATCGCTTCTCAGCGTCGCGGAAGCGATGGCACGTGCAGGCTCGGCCGATGAAGCGCGCGAGCGAACCGATGGAGCCCTTGCAGGGGTTGGCGATCGACGGCGCGCAAGACGCAGCCGCGCGCCGGTCGACCGACCAGATCGATCCCTACGCGCTGATCGAGCGCGCCGAAAAACTGATCAATACCGAGCCGCACGATGCCGTGGTGTTCGCAC
>JBGTEW010000466.1:0-12189 GCA_041747615.1 Burkholderiaceae bacterium
CTGAGGCAACGCTGTGGCTGTTCGGCAGTGAAGGGCAGGGCCTTGACGCAGAAGCGCTTGCAATCGCCGATCGCCGGCTGAAAATTCCGATCGATTCTCGAATCGAATCGTTGAACGTTGCCGCCGCCGCCGCCGTGTGCCTGTTTGAGCAAAGACGCCGGCGGTATGAGCAACGCGAGGTGTCGAGCTTGCGGTAGCGCGCAGCAGCTCGTATGATGTCTATATTCAGTATAGACGGAGTTGTTATGGCATCAGTCATTCGAACAGCCAAGGTGTTTCGGAACGGAGGCAGCCGAGCTATCAGGCTGCCCAGCGAATTCAAGCTCAGCGGAGACGAGGTCGTGTTGAAGCAAGACTTTGGCGTCATCACGATATTGCCAAAGAAGGCAGATAAAGGGTCGCTGCTCGCGTTGCTGCATGCGCTCGGGCCGGTTGAATTGGCGCCGCGCGAGCAGCCAGGCTGGACAGATCAGCGTGCTGACCGGGCGCTGAAAGTCGCGGTGCGCAAGCGTAAGCGCCGCACGCCGGCACGGTGACGGCATACTTCTTCGACACCAACACGATCAGTGCGCTGGTACATCAGCGACGCGGATTTGAGAGTTTGGCGGTCCGGATAGATGGCATCCCGGTGCAAGGTCGGCTGCTGTCGACCATCACGCTTGCCGAACTCGAAACGATGATCGCGAAAGCGCAAGACCCCACGGGTAAATCCGCCAAAGTGAAGCTGATTTTGACCCGTTTCAATTTGCTGGACTTCGATGAAGTCGCTGCGCAGCACGTTGGCAGCATTTGCGCGCATCTCGAGCCGCGAGGATTCGCGATCGGTCCGCTGGATACCTTAATAGCAGCTCACGCCCGCAGCGTCGGCGCCACCATCATCACAGACAACGTGGGCGAGTTTTCGCGGGTGCCGCATCTCAACGTCGAGAACTCGCTGCGGTAACGCTACAGGCGAGACGTGCAAGCTACCGACGAACGTCGAACTCGGTGATATCGGTCTTCAGTTCGCGTGCCAGGCGGGCGCGGTTAATGATGAAGTCGTTCTTCTTCGCTTCGGCGCTGAGGAATGCATCAAGGTTGCCGTGCTGAGCCTGCAGCGCCGGAACGAGCTCCAGGAATACGGCGGTCAGCTGCGGGTCAAAATGTTTGCCGCCTTCAGCCCCGATGTGGCGCAACGCATCTTCGATTGACCACGCCTCCTTGTAGCTGCGCTTATGCGTAAGTGCGTCGTACACGTCCGACAGGGCAGTAATGCGTGCGCTCAGCGGAATCATCTCGCCCTTGATTTTCCGCGGATAGCCGCTCCCATCCCACTTCTCATGATGATTAAAGGCGATCTCCTGCGCGACAAACAGCTGTCCGAGGCCACCTTCGCCGATGATTTCCCACCCGAACTCGCAGTGCCGCTCCATGATCGAGCGCTCTTCGGGGGTAAAACGGCCGGGCTTAAGCAGAATTGACTCAGGAATGCGGATCTTGCCGACGTCGTGCAGACGGGCGCAGAGGTCAATCAGTTGGCACAACTCCTCGTCCAACCCCATCTTGCGAGCGAGCTCGCGGGCCATGGCCCCAACTCGATAGCAATGCTCACCGGTTTCATCGTCATGAAACTCGACCGTGACGCTATTGCGCTCTAAAACCTGGGTGAACTCGCCGAAGTCCTGCATGGAGAAGCGCTGGAACTTGAGTTCGTGCTGTTGCAGGTCCATCGCAGCCTCGGCGCGGGCGTCCAGCGCCTTCTTGACCTGCACCACGTGGCGATGATGATGCTCCAACAGGTTTTTGACCCTGCTGTCACGGTTTAACCGGACGACTTCCTCCTGAAACACCAAGGCGTTGTTTGGCTGCTTGGCGACTTCGTAAGCTCGGACGATCGTTGCGAGGGCGTCCCGCAAAGCGCTGGGGACTCCGCGACGGCTTTCGTTAACCGCCCGCTGAAGTCGCGAGAGGCCGATATCGCAACTTGCCGGGTCATGCACCTCCCCCAGGCCGAGCGCCATCTCCGCGTACAGCTCGCTAAGAGCACCAGTTCCCTTGGCGTGCAACCGAGCCAGCTTGGCGCGCTCCAGCGCCAGCGTGACATTACGTACTTCGAGCAGTAAGCGCGTGTAGGCGAATTCGATTTTGGCACGCACCATGCGCTCGCTGTCGTCAGACGGCTCGGCCAGCAGGTCGATAGCTCGCTCGGCGGCTACCAGTCCCCGCGAGAAATCTCGAAGGTAGAGAGAAGCGACTGCAATGTTGACCTGCGGCACTGCCTGCGATAGACGGGGAGTGACTGTTGGGTCAGCGACCTCAATCGACCGCTCGTAGCATGGGATGGCCATGCTGAATTGACCTGCGTACTGGTGGGCTAGTCCTAGATTGTTGAAGATCCCCGATTCCTGGTCCGAGTCTCCAGAGCTACGCGCCGCGGTTAATGCGCGTGTCAAGGCGGTCATAGCAGCTGGAAAGTTTCCACTCTCCATATACATCCCGCCCAACATCTTCAAGCACTTGGCGAGAAGAAGATCGTTATTAACGCGCTCCGCAATAGCAACTGCCTGAGCGGCTGGTTCGATCCCGTCGAAGGGTTGTCCCCGCATGTATTTGTTGCGCGCGACTCCAATGAGACACATCGCACGCGACTCGATCGCCGGCTCTGCTGGTAGGGAGGCTAGGGCGTCCCACGCCAAATCGAAAATTTCTGAGCCATCGCCCGTCGCCGGTGCCTTGCGCAGTCTTTCGTCCAGCCGCTGAAAGCGCTCGACTAGGTCGGGCGCGTCCGCAAACGGCAACACGTCGGCCCACGCAGCCATTGACTGATCAGCAACAAGCATTTAACTTCCGAAAGTCGGATGGACTCAGTAAAACAAGCTACACGTCCGATGGACCCTGGTTTGACCCAAAAAGCGCAAGCTTTTGGTCCAATTCGGGGACTGAAATGCCTTCGCGCGGAGGGAACCATGGAAGTTGTTATCGAAACACAAGAAGAAGTAATCGAGCAACCTGCTGTTATTGAGCTGTCCGCAGAGTGTTTAAGCATGGTTGGCGGCGGTCAACTCAGCATGAACTATTGATTTGCAGCAAAGGTGACTGCGCAAGTAATAGTTAGGCAGCGCCACAGTCAAATCAAAACGCCCCGCATCGCGGGGCGTTTTGTTTGAGACTGTAGGGTTAGCGTTACTTCCGGGGTTGGCGTTATTTCCAGAGGATTAACGCAGTTTCCGTGATTACGGACTCGCGGACTTATCCGAATACCAAGGCGACAGCACCACCTCCAACCATATCCAAATCGCCGAGCGATAACACCGTTGTGTCCGACTCACGTACATCAAGTACAGTTTCATCGACCATGTCGAATTCGTTGTTGGTGTCCATCTAGATCTCCTCGGGTGATCGTTAGGGGCCGCTTCGCTCTGCTCTCGTAACGGAAGCTTGAGCATATGGTGCGCCAATCTCGGTCAGGCGGCCATAGCACGGACCCGCGGCTGTCAAAGGTCTCGTTAAGAGTGCAACATCCTACGCTTGGTGAAATACGGTAGGAAGATGACCCAGCAGGCGCTAGACAAGCTCGCCCAATTGGAGAGCGAACTACAAGCTAATTTGGCCTCGCCACGCTCGGATGCTCTCGATTTTCTCAACGATGCGTTGACTCGACTTCGCGAAATCCCGTTTTCTATCGCGCCAGCTCGGAGAGTCGAATGCCTACTTAGCATTGCGCAGCAGTTCTATCACCAGGGCCAGAGTGTGTTTAGTGGAGTCGAGCCTGCGGCATTGGCTGTCATGCTTACTTCCGATCTAAAAGACACCGCGCTGCATCGCAAAGCTCTGACTTTTCAGGGACTCATCCTTTCCCAAACGAACAATCCTGGTGACGCGATACTGTCACTGGCAGAGGCCCTCCGGATCGCAGAGGACTTGCGGGACGATACTGCCATCGCGATTGTCTGGAATGGTCTTGGGGCAGCATTCTACGAAGCGGCGCTCTATTCCGATGCGCGCGAATGTTACGAAAGAGCGTCAACGCTGGCTGTAAGTAGCGTGCAACTGCAACACATTCAAGCTGCAGCGCTGGCAAATGCCGCTATTTGCTGCCTTCACATCGGAGCGCATCGCGAGGGCATCGAGACGATCCGAAAGGCGGTCGAGATAATGCCCACGCCTACTTCACCGGCACAGCTGCTAGTGCGCGTACTAGCTGAAGGCACATTCACGCGCTTGTTGCTAGCGTCTGGAAATATTGGCGAAGCGTCGGAACGCGCGCAATTGGCTAAGAAATTTACCGCTGGCGCCAAATCGGTCCGCGCTGATATCTCCGCGGCGTGCTCGGAAGGCCTTGTAGAGGTCTATTCAGGACTTGGAGACGTCGGCCTGTCTCGCGGCATGCAGGCCCTGGAAAAGGCTCGACAAGTGAAGCCGTCGTTGCGGGAGACGCTGCTGGCCATGGTTCAGGCACACGAAAAGGCGGGTCGTCCCGAGCGCGCACTGGCGTTACATCGCGAGTTGACGCTGCATATTCGCAAGGCGCAGCACGAGAACATCGTTCGACACCAGGAGCTGCACCTAAAGCAGCTTGAATCAGGCGAAGACGCTCAATTCGCGCAACGTTTACTAGAGGAAAAAGACGCCGAGCTGACGCAAAAAATCGCCGCTCAAACAGTCGGTGCAAAGCAAGGTCGCTTACTCGAGCAGATGGCCTTCACCGCCGAGATGCGCGACGATCCGACGGGCGAGCACTGCTATCGCGTCGCCAAGCTGGCGGCGTTACTGGCGCAGGCGCATGGCGAGTCACCTCAAACTTGCGCCACGATAGAGCTGGCGGCGCGGCTGCACGACATCGGCAAGGTCGGCATCCCGGACACGCTGATGCAGAAGGCGACGCTGCTTTCGGACGGCGAGCGTCAGATTTTGGAGACACACGCGAAGACCGGCGCCGAGCTGCTGTCCCGAACCAAGGTGGCGTATGGCGAGCTGGCTGAGGACATCGCCCGTCACCATCATGAGCGCTGGGATGGACATGGATATCCGGACGGCATTTTCGGCTCGGCGATCCCGCTCGCGGCGCGCATCGTGGCCGTGTGCGATGTCTACGACGCGATGACGCACGACAAGGCGTATCGGCGCGCGTTGTCCAGCGAGGAGGCGATCGCCGAAATGCTGCGTGGCCGTGCGCTGCAGTTCGATCCGAAGCTGATCGACCTCTTCGGTCCGATGATCACGCGCCTGCGCGCCGAGCATGCGGACCTTGACGCGTTCCTCGGGCAGGCTGCGAGGCAGACGGCGCTTACGGTGGCGAGGCAGAAGATTGCGGAGTCGCTGGCTAGGCCGATTGAGGGGGTCGAGCCACAGCGGCTCGCCCCGGAGCATTCGAGCAACATAAAGTACGGCTGACGTTTCGTTAGTGCGCCGCTTGTGGCCGCTACGGCTTTGTCATGTCTCGAAGCTTTGGCACGCCATCTACGATAAGGACATGACCTTGACGTTTAACGTTTAACGTTATAGCATTTTCATGTGATCAAAAGCTTTCGTTGCACCTACACTCAGCAATTGTTCGAAACTGGCAAGTGCAAGCGTTTTTCAGGTATCGCACTAGTAGCTACTCGCAAGCTGGCGCAACTCGACGCAGCACATACGCTCGAATTTTTGCGCTCGCCTCCGGGGAACCAGCTTGAAGCTTTAAGGAAAAATCGCGTCGGTCAGCACAGCATTCGTGTAAATGATCAATTTCGCGTCTGCTTTCGATGGACAAAGGCCGGCCCGGAGGACGTTGAGATAGTCGACTATCACTGATGGAAAAGACCATGTTTAAGAATGGTATGCGCCCGGTACATCCGGGTGAGGTTTTGCGCGAGGACTATTTAATGCCGCTTGGTATGAGCGCCAACGCACTCGCCAAGGCGCTAAATGTGCCTGCGCCGCGAGTTAACGAAGTCGTGCGCGAGCGACGTGGCGTCAGCGCGGATACAGCAATGCGGCTCGCGCGCTACTTTGGAGGGGACGCGCGTTCTTGGCTGAACCTGCAGGCGGCGTATGACCTGCGCGTTGCTGAAATGGAGAATGCCAAGCGCATTGATCGAGAAATCGTACCGGTCGCTGCTTAGCCATTCACAACCCGCGACGCACATTCACTACAACGTTTCTCGCTGAGGCCGAAGCAACTTCGCCAGACGACGTTGTTCTTGGACGACGGGCGAGTTCTCCGCGCCTTCCGCTATGTACCGATCGAGATCGTCAGTCTCGCGCTGTAGTCGCCTCAGGAGGTTTACGAACAGTCGAGACAGCCGGGGGTCGTACCGTGAGCCGGAGGCCGCTTCGATCTCGGACAGTGCCGAAGCGAACGAGCGCGGACTTCTGAAGGGTCGCCAGTGCGTCATCGCGTCGAAGCTGTCGCAGATGGCGACGATTCGAGCCGCTATTGGAATGGCTTCGCCTTGCATGCCGGCGGGATACCCGCCGCCATCCCAGCGCTCGTGCGAGCGTCTGACGGCGTCAGCTACGACGAGTAGCGCATTGTTTTTCAGATTTTCGATCAGACCAGCGCCATCCTCAGAGTGCTTTCTGAGCAGTGCTTTCTCGCCTTCGGTGAGGGCTTCACGCTTCAGAAGTAATTGGTCTGGCGCAAAGACTTTTCCGACGTCATGCAGTAGGCGTGCCAACCGAGCGTTTGCGATCTCTTCGTCCGAACAGTTCGCTTCGTGCGCCAGTAACTCGCTCAGTCGAGCGACGCGATACACATGTTCGCCGTTTGAAAACGTGTCTTCTTCACGCAGTTCTGCGCGAATAGCTAAACCGACTAGATGCTCGATGCGCTCGTCCGATGCTGCTCCGAGGTGCGCAGCTTGCGCCAGTAGAGCGCTGCGATGCTCTTTGGCTCTGGAGTCTGCCAGATCATCAAGAGCCCACCGCGTGTCGCTAATGTCTAGCGGTAACGCATAGCTCGTCACGCCGACATGATGCGACATATCAAGTTGAGCGGCTTCGCGCAGGAACTGGATAGCCTCTTCTGGACGTCCCGTCGCCTGCAGAGCGCTACCGGCGACGTCAAGGCTAATCCGATAGAGAGCAAAACGGCTCTTGTTTTTCTTTACTTCGGCAAATAGGGCATCGATCGCTTCATCGGCGGTCGCTCCGTTGTGGGCATCGACTAAGAGCGATGCAAGCCGAGCGGTTCGTCGTCCCACCTCGCCCGCGCCCGACGCTAACGCTCGTGCGCACCTTGCGTGCTCCCCCGCCTGCCGGATATCGCCAATGGCCACGCGCAATTGCGCTAAGAGCAACTCGACATGCGCCAGGACAACCGCCTGTTCCACCGACTGCTGATTTGCTAGAAACGAGCGTGCCGCTTGTGCGGTTTCAAGTCCGCGTTGGACCTCCTTGACTCTAAGAAGTAACTGCCCTTGATTGACTAAGACGTAGGCAGGCATCAGTGCATAAGTATTCGGTGGCAAGGCATTCATTGCCTGTTCGAAACACTCGTAGGCTATGCCGTAGCGAGCGCCGTAAAACTGCGCCACACCCAAATTGATGAGTACCCCTGAAATTTGCTTGGTATCGTTCGCTGTACGAGCGTTTTCGAGGGCTTCCAGCAGGATAGGAACAGCATCCGCTGGCTTCCCCATTTCAGCTAACGCTATGCCTTGGATTTTGAGTGCTTTTGCGAACAGCAGCGGGTCATTGGCGCGGAGCGCAATGGTTGCGGCCTGCGCAGCACACCCAGCGCCCGCCTCGTATTCAAGATTAATAAAGTGCCAGCGGGAAATGAAAAGCCAACAGGTACCGTGAGCTTCTGTCGCTGGCTCTCCCTCCAAGCCTCGCAACGCAACTTCCGCAGGCGCGAAAAGCGAGTCTTCGTCGGCTAGCAAGCGGGTCTTAAGACGCTCGAGACGCGCCTCCAGATCAGGAGCTCCGGCGTAAGGTAAGTCCGCATCTAATTCAACGTCGAGCAAGCGTTGGCGCGAGTTCATTTGCGCTACAGGAATCCAGCAGCAGGCAATTTCCGCCGCCCCCCCAACACATCCAGAATCAGCGCAAACGTCGCTTCAGTCAGCGGCTTGCGTAACACCGGAACATGCTGCGAGATTCTTATTAGATTCGGATTTCGCGCGTGGCCGGTGACCACGATCATCTTCAGCCCTTGTCCGCCCCATCGGCCGCGGATCACGTCGAGATAGGTTGTGCAGTCGCCATCCTTCAGTTGGTAATCCAGAATGACGAGGTCTGGCATCCGCTTCATCTCGACCACGCCATTGAGCCAGACTAAAGGCTCGCTGTGCGCAAACACTTCGACGCCCAGGCTGCCGAACAGACGCTCGGTCGTGCGCAGCACGGAGACGTCGTCATCGAGAATCGCGACCAGCTTGTTCTTGGCGAGCTTCGCCGCGTCGACGTCGTGCAAGCGCGGTTGCGGCGCGACGGTGGTGATCGGCCCGGGCAGCGTGATTCGAAACATGGTGCCGCGCTGCGGCGTCGATTCGCAGTTCACTGTTCCGCCCATGCGCTCGGTGTAAAGCCGCACGTTGTAGAGGCCGAGGCCCGAGCGTGCCGCGGATTGGCCGATCGGCGATAGTGACGGTGCCTTGAGCGGTTCGAAGATGCCCGCGACGGTTTCGGCCTTCATGCCGCGGCCGTTGTCGCGCACCTCGAACGCGATGTCATCCTTCTTGCGGCGCGCGCCAATCAATATCTTCTTGCCATTGGAGTGCCAGATGGCGTTAGCGACCAGGTTGTTCAGGATGCGCTCGACCCAGCGCTCATCGGCCACGAACGCCATTCTTGACCGCGCGCCGCGCAGGTTGATGTCCAGGTCGCGGGCGAGCGTCATGTTGCTCTTGCACGCGCGCTCGATCATTTCATCGGCATTGATCGTGCGCGGAGTAGGGCGCGTGTCATCGAGCTCGAGACGGATGGCATCGACCAGGTCCTGCTGAAGATCGATGATCTGGCGGACGGCGGCCTGCACTGCCACAAGCTCGGCCTTGACCGAAGGCAGTGATTTTTTAACCGCCCTGGCCGACGTGTTGGCATCGAGATCGTTGATCAGGATGCGCAGGTTGCGCAGGCTCATCGCCAGAGTGGTCTGCGGCTGGCGGGCGTCGTGATCGAGTGCGACGACGACCCGAACTCGTTCCTCCGGCGTCATGGTGCCGGTCAGGCGCGGCATCCGCCGGAAGATCGGATCGTTCATGCACGCCGGTGCACGGCAAGCAGCCCAAGTTCGCGCGCCCTTCCTGCGGCCTGCACGCGCGTCCTGACGCCGAGCTTGCGGTAGATCGCGCGCAGATGCGTCTTGAACGTGCTCTCGCTGACGCCGAGCATGTGCGCGAGCTGCTTGTTGACTTTGCCCGATGCCAGGGCGCGGACGACCTCTTCTTCGCGATCAGTCAGGTGCGCGGTGGGCGAGCTGGGCGCCGGCGCCGTGACTTCGGGCGGGAAGTAGAAGCCGTAGTCGAGCACCTTGCGCAGCGCCTCGGTGAACTGGTCGATATCGCGGCTCTTCATCAGATAACCGCGCGCGCCCTGTGAAAAGGCATCGCGCATCACCTGCGGATTGTCTTCGGCACTGACGATCGCGATGGTCGCTTTCGGCGCCAGCGCGTGCAGGCGCACCAGGCCCGACAGCCCTTCGGTGTCGGGAAGCCGCAGGTCCAGCAGGATCGTATCGGGCGGCTCGCCCTCGGCGATGACCCGCTCGGCTTCCTCAACCGAGTGCGCCAGGCGCGTTTCAGCCCCGCGTTTGAGCATCCGCACCTCGTTGGCGGTGGCGCGCGCCACCAGCGGATGGTCGTCGACGATGAGTACGCGTGTCATGGGTGTACTTGATTCCGGGCGATTCTGCCAGTGCCGGGTCGAATCGGTGCACCCTAAGGAGGGCTGCCCGTTGTTTTCATCTCGTCCGATCGGACGAGATCGCGTACGGCGGGTTAACAATCAGCCTTCGCGCTGGCTAAGACCCTTTTTCGTACGTCTCAATACGACCGCCGCTCCAGCCGCACTTCCTGCATGATCGTCGCCGCGATCTCCTCGATCGACTTGGTCGTCGACGACAGCCATCGAATGCCTTCGCGCCTCATCATTCTTTCGGCCGCTTCGACTTCCTTGCGACAATTCTCGAGCGCTGCATAGCGGCTGTTCGGGCGGCGTTCGTTGCGCACTTCGGAAAGCCGTTCCGGCGCGATCGACAGTCCGAAAATCTTCGACTTGTGCTGGGGCAGCGCACTCGGCAGCTGCCCGCGCTCGAAGTCCTCCGGTATCAGCGGGTAGTTGGCAGCCTTTACGCCGTATTGCATCGCCAGGTACAGGCTCGTCGGCGTCTTGCCGGAGCGCGATACGCCGACCAGGATCACGTCGGCGCCGGCCAGCCCCTTGGCCGATTGCCCGTCGTCGTGCGCCAGCGTGAAGTTGATCGCCTCGATTCGGTTCTTGTAATCGTCGGAGTTGACCCTGATCGCGTGCGACCGGCCGATCGTGTGCGTTGACTGCAGTCCGAGCTCGCGCTCGAGCGGCTCGACGAACGTTTCGAACATCTCGACAAAGAAGGCTTCGGCCTTTTCGCGCAACGCGCCCGCGACCGCCGGATTGACCAGTGTGGAGAATACGATCGGTCGTTTGCCGTCGCGTGCGCCCGCTTCGTTGATGCGGGCCGCCGCTTCGCGCGCCTTGTCGGCGCAGTCGATGAAGGGCAGGCGCTGCGGCCGGTAGCGCAGGTGCTCGAACTGTGTCAGCACGCTGTGGCCAAGCGTTTCGGCGGTGATCCCGGTGCCGTCGGAGACGAAAAATACGGTGCGGTCGTGAGCGGCCGTCGGGGCTTCGGACATCGCAGGATGTTAGCGGCACTCAGTACACTGCGCGCGGTTCTGCAACATCAGAAAGCGACGAGAAAGCATGCAGCGCGGGAAGTACGTCATACCCTTTTCACAGCTGCGGATGACCGATGTCGGATCGGTCGGCGGCAAGAACGCGTCACTCGGCGAAATGCTGAGCCAGTTAAGCGCCGCCGGCATTCGTGTGCCCGATGGTTTTGCCACCACTGCCGATGCGTTCAGGCTGTTCCTGCAGCATGAAAACCTGCGCGATCGGATAGCAACCCGGCTGGAAGGGCTCGCTGTTGACGATGTGCGCGCGCTGGCGACGGCGGGTCAGGAGATTCGGGGTTGGTTCGTGACCGCGCCTTTTCCCGAGGTTGTTTTAAATGAAATAAAGAATATATTTCAACAATTTGAACAAGAAAGCTCAAGTAATGTCGCGTTTGCGGTTCGTTCCAGCGCGACTGCTGAGGACCTGCCGGATGCCTCGTTCGCCGGCCAGCAGGAGACTTACCTGAACGTCGTCGGCATCGATGCGGTGCTTGACCGGATCAAGCACGTGTTTGCGTCGCTGTACAACGACCGCGCGATTGCCTATCGGGTTCACAAGGGATTTGCGCACGCAGACGTGGCCCTTTCGGCCGGGGTGCAGACGATGGTGCGCAGCGACCTCGGATCGTCGGGCGTGATGTTCACGATGGACACCGAATCGGGATTCAACGACGTGGTATTCATCACGTCGAGCTATGGTCTCGGCGAAACGGTCGTGCAGGGCGCGGTCAACCCGGATGAGTTCTACGTGCACAAGCCGATGCTGGCCGCGGGGCGGTTTCCGATCATTCGGCGTGGCCTCGGGTCGAAGCTGATCAAGATGGAATTCGATTCCGACGGCGACAAACGGGTCCGCACCGTCGATGTTTCCGCCGGCGACCGCTACGCCTTCTCACTGACCGACGCCGACATCGTCGAACTCGCGCGCTATGCGGTCACGATCGAGCAGCATTACGGCCGGTCGATGGACATCGAGTGGGGCAAGGATGGCGACGGCGCGATCTACATCCTGCAGGCGCGGCCGGAGACGGTGAAGTCGCAGTCGAGCACAGACACGCAGCAGCGCTTTCGGCTGACGGGCAATGGCAAGGTGCTGGTGACCGGGCGCGCGATCGGCCAGAAGATCGGCATCGGTCCGGTACGCGTCATCCAGGATGTTGCGGAAATGGAGCAGGTGCAGCCGGGCGATGTGTTGGTCACTGACATGACCGATCCGAACTGGGAGCCGGTGATGAAGCGTGCTGCCGCCATCGTCACCAATCGCGGCGGCCGCACCTGTCATGCGGCCATCATTGCCCGTGAATTGGGCGTGCCTGCGGTTGTCGGGACGGGTGATGGGATGCGCAAGATCGCC
>JBGTEW010000467.1:0-6300 GCA_041747615.1 Burkholderiaceae bacterium
CCGATCTCGCTGGCTGGAGATGGCGGAGGCGAATGCGCGGCTCGCTCTGGCCCGGCGCCTGGCGGAAGAAGGTTCGCAAATCGCCCGCACGCGCGCGCTGATCGATGCGCTCGGCCTCGAGGTCGGCGACGAAGACGCTGACAAACTAAGGGTCGAATGCTTCGACGTCAGCCACACGTCGGGCGAGGCGACGCAAGCGTCGTGCGTCGTCTATGCAGAGCACAAGATGCGGCCTTCGGAATACCGGCGCTACAACATCGAAGGCGTTGAGGCGGGCGACGACTATGCAGCGATGCGGCAGGTGCTGACGCGCAGATTCTCACCGATAGCGCGCGGGGAAAGCCGATTGCCGCACCTGGTGCTGGTCGACGGCGGCAAGGGGCAGGTGATGGTCGCGCATCAGGTGTTTGTGGAGCTCGGGCTCGATCCATCGGTACTGGTTGGGGTGGCGAAAGGAGACGAGCGCAAGGTTGGGCTGGAAGAACTGGTGTTTCCCGACGAGCGCCCGCCGTTGCTGCTCGGCCGTGAATCGCAGGCTCTGCTGCTGATTGCCCAGATTCGAGACGAAGCGCACCGGTTCGCGATCACCGGCATGCGTGCGCGCCGCGCGAAGACCCGGAATACATCGCAGCTCGAAGGGATGGATGGCATCGGCCCCAAGCGTCGCCAGAAGCTGCTGGCGCGATTTGGCGGCATGCGCGGCCTGGCATCCGCATCGATCGACGACATTGCGAACGTCGAAGGCGTTTCACGTAAGCTGGCCGAGCGAATCTACGCACAACTGCATGGCCAGCCCACCCACTAGCCGCCGCGCAAGCTTCAACGTGCCGATGGCGCTCACCTGGGCGCGCATTGCGATGATCCCGCTCGTCGTCGGCGTCTTCTATCTGCCCGACGGCTGGCTTGCACCGCACTGGAAAAACGTCACCGCCTGCTGGCTCTTTGTCTTCGCGGCCATCACCGACGCATTCGACGGCTACATCGCACGCCGCTACGGCATGGTCAGCAAGCTCGGTGAGTTTCTTGACCCGGTTGCCGACAAGCTGATGGTCAGCGCGGCACTGGTCGTTCTGATCGCGTTGGGCCGAGTCGACCTGTTCGTCGCGCTGATCATCATCGGCCGCGAGATCGCGGTGTCGGCCCTGCGCGAGTGGATGGCGAAGATCGGCAAGTCGAGCAGCGTTGCGGTGAACTCAATGGGCAAGATCAAGACGATTGCACAGATGGTCGCGATTCCGATGCTGCTGTTTCACGATCGTCTGTTTGGCATCATCGACGTTCAATGGATCGGCACGCTGCTGATCTACGTGGCAGCCGTGCTGACGGTGTACTCGATGCTGATCTATGTAAGGCTCGCATGGCCACATTTGAGCGATCGGCGCCTATGAGTTTTCGCTATACTTCGCCGCCTCGTGCGGGAGTAGCTCAGTTGGTAGAGCGCAACCTTGCCAAGGTTGAGGTCGCGAGTTCGAGACTCGTCTCCCGCTCCAAACGCTTGTTTTCACTCTGAAAACGTCGCACCGCGACGGTGACGCTAGGTTCAGGTCATTGTGCAACGCAACGGAGGAAGACAATGCTTACAGTTGGACAGGTCATCGATGCATTCGCAGCGACGCGCACGTTCGATCGCGCCACACTGAGCCGACTCGCCTTTTGGAGCGAACAGTTCGGCGAGCGTGAGTTTCGAGATATAAGCGAAGACGACATCGACTCGGCACAGATGCAATTGCTTCAGCGCGGCCGTTTGCAGGCTGGCCGCGGTCGACGCATCACGAAGCCAATGGGCAAGCCTCTCGCGCCAGCCACGATCAACCGCTACCGCACGCAATACGAGTCGCTGGTTCGGTTTGCGAGAAAGACGGGGATCGTCCCGCGCAAGTTTGTTTCGCCTACGGTTGGCATCGAGCGCTACACGGAGAAGCCGGATCCGAATCGATATCTACGCTCGGGCGAGATTGAACGCATTATCGCGCAGGCGAGGGTGCTCGATCGGCGCTGGGGGCGCATGGTTGCGCTAATCGTGATGGCCTGGCACTGCGGACTACGCAAGGGCAACTTGCTCGGGCTGCGCTGGGGCGAGGTCGATCTAGTCGGCCGCACGGTGACTGTCATACGCACGAAGAACGGCGACCCGATCACCTCACCACTGAGCACACGCTGCGTTAACGAGCTGGCGCGCATGCCGGTGCAGCATCCGCATGCACTGGTGTTCGGCAATCGCTTCGGGCAGCCGTTTGCGTTCAAGAATCTTTGGGCCCGGTGCTGCGCGCAGGCCGGGCTGCCAGGGCGCAACTTTCACCAACTGCGGCACGCGTGCGGCAGCGAGCTAGCGCGCAACAACATCGGGCAGGCCGCGATCATGAGCTACATGGGACACCGCACATTGCGCGCCTCCGCCCGCTACATGCACTTGAACGTCGACGATCGGCGCGCCGTGACGACGAAGGTGTTCGGGTGAAGAAAGTGGCGACCAATAAGGCGGTCGGCTATGACTGCGATGCGCGGATGCGGGTCCAACGCATCAGGCTATCGGATGGCCGAGTACTGGAAGGCGATGCGATTGCGAAGTCGTTGACCGAACGCGCTTTGTACAGGCTGCTGTTTTCACGATCGCGCCGCGCCGAAGTTGAGGCAACGCTGCATCAAGTGGAGGCGCTTTTCACCGATGCCTATGAGCGTCGATTGACAGTCGACGACATGGCCGTGCTTCTGGAGCGCGAGCTACAGGACGTCAAACTAGATGGGCTGCAGGCGGTTGCGCTTGTGGTGGCCGGAATGCGTGTGATGAGAAAACGGCGCAAGGGCAACGCTGGAAGCCGTGTCGGCGCTGAGATCGATGAGTACATCGAATCCGCCTTCGGGCAGGGGCTTACTGACACGCAGATAGAGCGTGATCTACAAAAGCGCCGAGGGCCGACTTTGACGCGTCAGGCGCTTTCAGTGCGCCGAAAGAAGCGCGCAAGCATGTAGACATTTGCTCCGCATCAAGTGCATCTCTGAGACATTGCGTGCAACACCGTCGCGGTGTGATGTTTCTCAGAGGGCACTATGGAAAACAGTGTGCAGCCGGTAGCGGATGACCCGCTGCCAAAGCAGTTTGTGCGTTTGCCTGATTGGCATGCGCGCGAGGGCGGCGGCCTTTTCGCCACATTCGGTTCGCTGCAGTGGTTCGTCCGTCAATACAGAAAGCAGCTGGTCGACGAGGGTGCGCTGATCATCCGGGCTGGGCCCGGGGGAACTTTTTGCGGCCCGAATTTCGGACCAGTGGCAGTAAAGCTGCTGCGTAATGACTCGGCCGCCAACGTATGACCGCCCCGCAGGATTGTCCACGCTACAGCCGCTGTTCGGCCAACGTCTGCCCTATGGATGCCGACTGGGCCAAGCGCGCCCACGTAGGGCGACGAGGTTTGCTTCTACATGCTGGAGGCGGTAAAGCCGCAAGCCACTGAGAATTTCGCGTCGCTGGGCCATGGGTGGATTCTGGAGGTAGCAAACCACCTGGTAACCGCCAGTACCTTGCCGGAAGGCATCAAATCCACACTGGAAGGCGCCAAATCAACCGGATCTCGGATCGTCAATCAACGCAAGGCCGGCGAACGTCTTCGGAAGGTCCGCGAAGGTATATCCGAGTGACGTCTGCTACGGAACTGGCTCGAGTGGCGCAAGCTGCCGACGACACCATCACCACAGTGCGGTCGAGTCTTTGTGCTGGTGATGAATTGTTCGAAGCTGTCACAAGGGAGTTCGGATTCGGCCAGCGCGACGAGAGGCTAAGAACGTTCCTGCGGCGTATCCAGCGTGTAATCGAGCGCGCGCGCTGATTCTGCCGGATGTCAAAGCCAAAACCGCGTCGTGATGCTCCACACGCTCGCGTCTACCACCGCCTGCTCGATAGTCCAGCGTGGAATGCGCTACCGACCGCGGGAAAGCTACTCTGGCTCGACATGAGACGTCAGCTGAACTCGTTCAACAACGGCGATATCAACTGCGCTCTCAGCGTTTTACGTCCGCGAGGTTGGACGAGCTCGTCCAAGCTTGCAAAGGCGAAGTTCGCGTTAATAGGGCTGGGCTTCATCGTGGTCACGCGGCCCGGCGGATTCGCTATGGGCAAACACATTCCAACGCTTTTTCGTTTCACCGACATCGAGACCTTTGACATCCCGAAGCTTCGGATAAAGAAATGCGCCGTCACGAATGACTATCTCTCACACGCCACGTTGCAGTCCGCAGTAGAGGTCATGAAGAACGCGACCCAAATGCTGCATGAGCAAGCAAAAGGTCGCCGTCACAAACGAAAAATAGAGGTTCCGAATCAGAACTTGGAAAGTTCTAGATCAGAAGCAGTAAAGCCGATTCCTAAGTCCCGAATTGGGATCAATGGTCATTCCCCAGCTTCTAAATCAGAACTTGGCATCGCAGGCCTAAACCAAGGCCAAGAGGCGCGCCAATCAACGGTCTTCGCCCATCAGGGGACTCAAGCACCCAAAAAGGTCCCCAAGTTCTAAATCGGAACACCTTACATAGATTAGCCATCCCTAGAGCAAGAGATCCGCCATCTTGAACACTGAAGGTGAGGAACGCGCACATGAATACTTGACTGCGCAGAAAAATGGCTTTCATGTGAGTTCCGGGAAGGGCGCTCAGCCATTACGCGATAGCCCAAGGGGGGGGCGTACCTCAGTCTTAAAATTGAATTTTTTTCGGGAAACCGCGTCCGTGCCTTCGTTTTTATTGATGACCTAACTCCTTAAGGACCCCATGGGACGTGGACGAACCAAGGCAGTAGTACCCAAGCGCAGCACTCCGATCACCCCATCCGCATCTTTGTCAGACGAGGCGGTGCGCGTGTTCGACTTCATTGTGCGGTCTGTTTCACCCGATCACTTCTCCGACGTCGACCGACCGTTGCTCGAAAGTTATGCCACCGCGATCGTTAACGCTCGGCGTGCGCAAGAGGCAATTGATCGTGACGGCCAGGTAACCCCGGACGGCAAAGTCTCACCTTGGGTTGGCGTGCTCGAGAAGCAGATCCGCAACATCGTGGCACTTGTGATGCGCCTGCGCCTAGCGCCCCAGTCAAGGTTCGACCGATTGAAAGCCGGCACGACCATGCGGCCGCAAGATCGGGAATATTACGAAGGCGAACATGATCCGGACGACCCGCGCGGACTACTTGCGAAGTCGCCGTTGCCGAAACCGGGGACGCTGGCCTGGTTCAGGGCACCGCCACACCTGCGCCAGCCACATCCGGACGACATTGAAGATGACGATCGGTTACTTGCGTAGTGCCCGAGTTTCAAGCGGAGATACTACGGCGGCTGAAAGGGCCGTCGTCGCCTATGTCGCCTGCCGACCCATAGTGGACATCGACGCTGCCGTATTGCGCCTTCTAACGTCTGAGTTGAGCCGCACTCGCAGAGCGTCGGCTCTCCAACGAAATGTTAGGTGTCACCGACACCTTGAGCTCGCTGAAGATGAGTGAAGGTCTGCAGGAGCGCATGAGTCCCGCGGACCCCAAGCGCGGCTTGGACGGTGGCCAAGATAGCCAAGACAACATAAAGGTAATTGGCGACGGGCAGCCAGAACGTGTACTGAAGCGCAAGACTGATCGGTATGAGCAACACAGCCAGAACACTCGATGCGACCAATAGCCGCAGGCTTGGATGCCCCGTCAAGCGCAACGCGCGAAACTGAAGTACCAGAACTGATAAGGCGAGCACAAGACCGACCAGCGCCGTCCAACCTCCAACGATGTAATAGAGCTCACGGTTCACGAGTATGTTCCTTGTGACACCTAACGTCTGAGTTGAGCCGCGCTCGCAGAGCGTCGGCCCTCAAACGCAATGTTAGAGCTCATGTTGGATATACATCGAATGTGACCGCAACACCGAGGCGTGCGGCAGACCTCAGTAATTCTGGCGGCAGTTCGACGCCGAAATTTCGTGAGCCATACAGCCCGACAAAGAACTCGGCGCGCCCGCCAGAAGTTCGCAGCCTAGACAAATACCCGCGAGCCTTGCTGAACCGCCGAACATGGCGCGATAGGAACTGCTCAATGTGTTCTTTCTTTGATTTGGTCTTTCCATCGGTCAAGCGTGCAGTCCAATAACTGTTTGGATACGCACCCGGCCTGGCAGTGCCTCCTGGCGTGGTACGCGGCTCACCGCACTTCCAGGACCGCCAAGGCTTTGCTCCGAAGATCTTAGTGGCCGGCGCTAGATTACGAGTTGGATGCCACAGCCTGAGCGAGACCTCGTAACTGTACGAATACATGAGCTCTAACGTCTGAGTTGAGCCGCG
>JBGTEW010000468.1:0-7246 GCA_041747615.1 Burkholderiaceae bacterium
TGTGCTCTTCCGATCTGATCGCAAGCCCGCTGATGCAGCAGCGCAACCGCCGCGAAATCGCCTGCAAGTCCCTGTTTATGCGTCCCCTCATCGCGGCGATTGTGCAGCATCGGGCAGTGGGACGCGAGATCGCAGGCAAAGCACGCGACGGGCTGCCGAAATGCCCTTCTAACTGCGCCTTTTTCAAGAGGGCAGGCAAAGCCATTCGGCACTAGCCTGCATGCTGAAACTTTCTGCCCTCAGTGACCCCGTCTGACTCGATGCTGCCTCGATTTTCCTGGCTGACCAACCGCTTTGGTGCGCACGACGCGAGCACGCCGAGCGCCTCGGTTGCAGTGTCGCCCGGCGCGAGCACGATCAGTTCACTGGCGGGGACGCCGTCTCGCTTTCGATCGATTGCATGGCCGTTGATCGGCGTGCTGGTTCTGGTCGCCGGCTGGACGGTGGGCATCAGCTACTACTTTCACCATCAGAGCACCGAACGGCAGTTCCTGGCCGAGCAGCAGGCGCGTGGCACGCGCGCGGCCCGTCTGGTCGAGTCGATGATTCTGGCTGACTACGAAGCGGTTGAGGTTAGCGCGCGTGCGCTGGCGGAACGTAGCGACTTGGTGGCGGCACTGGGGCAGAAAAGCGATGCCACCCGTGGGGTGCGCGAGTGGGCGCAAAAGGAGGGCAGAAGCGCCGGAGTCGGTCTGATCGAAGTGCATGATGCCAGCGGCAAGCTAATCGAGCGTACCGGTGAAGGCGGCATTCAGCGCCTGGATGACGGCGAGAGGCCCGGAGTCGCTGCTGCACTGATCGGCCAGGAAAGCATCAGCGTCATCGCGCGCCTGCAAGGACTTTCGATTCGCGCCGTCGCCCCTGTCGCTGTCGGCAACCGGATCATCGGCGCAGTGGCAGTTGAGCGCCTGATCGGCGAGCACTATCTCGATGGTCTGGCGAATCGTCTCGGCGTCGAAGTCGCGCTGCTGGCGGTCGATCGGATGCTGGTGGCAAGCATGCCGCCGGAAGATCCCTTCTGGGTCCAGAAGGCCAGACCCAGCGTTCGAACCGGCACGGCGGCGCACATTGCACTGGCCGGTGACGAAGACCTGTCGTTGCGTCCGCTGGCAATCGGTGACGACCCGATGTCCGTTGCCGTAATGATCCCGAACACCCGTGCCTACGAAGCGCTGTCGGACTCGAGCCGCTCATTCGGAGCGGTCGTCCTGTTCACGATTCTGGCCACGATCGTTGCCGGCATCTATTTGACGCGGCATCTGATCCGACCGGTCAAAGCGTTGACCGAACGCGCCGAAAATTTGTCGCTGCGTTACGCAGGCCGCGCAATCCAGCACAAAGGCGACGAGCTCGACTCGCTGGTGGGGTCGTTCGATGCAATGACCAGCGCGTTGCTTTCGCATTCCGATCGTCTGTCGCGCGCGCACATTGCCGAGTTGCAGGGTGGCCTTGAATTGCAGCGCCAGTACGCTCTGATGCGTCTGCTGCGCGGGCTCGCCGCCGCTGCCAACGAATCGGACTCGGTCGAACGCACGCTGGAGCGCGCGCTGAACGAGATCGGAGACTATCTTGAATGGCCGCTCGGCCGCGTCGCACTCTTGCCCGACCATTCGGAAGACCGGAGCCTGCCGCCACGCTCGCTGTGGTACGCGCGCGAGCCTGAGCGCTTTCGTCAGTTTATCGATGCCAGCAACGGCATTCCGATCGTGCCCTCGCCCAGTCACCTGATCGGCCGTGCCTATCTGTCCGGCGTGCCCAACTGGGTTTCCGATCTATCGCGTATGACCGAGTGGAACCGGCTCGACGTTGCGCTGGACGCAGGACTGCAAACCGGCGTCGTGATCCCAGTGATGGCACACGGGCACGTGGCCGCTTTCATCGAGTTCTTCAGCGATCATCGGGTCGAAGCGACCAATGCCTGGCTGGAGCTGGTCGAAGCGATCGGTGCCGAACTCTCGCGCGTGGCGGAGCGGCAGCGTGCGGAGCGCGAGCTGCGCCAGCGCGAGGTCGAGGCCAGCCGGCTCGCGATGGTGGCGTCGCGCACCGAACAGATGGTCCTGATCCTCGACACATCCGGTCGCATCGAGTGGGCAAATGACGCCGTGATGCGCTTTTCCGGACTTGGCATGCAGGAAATGCGCGGGAAGCTCGCTCACAAGCTGATGAGCAGCCCGCATACCGATGCCGAAGCAATCGGCAACATGGCCGATGCGATCGTGCGCGGTGAGCCATGCAGGATCGAGTTCGTCGCGCATGCGCGCACGGGCGAGGAGCGTGTGCTCGAAGTCGAAGGCCAGCCGCTACGTGACGATCAGGGCCGCTATTTCCAGTACGCGTTGATCAGCCCGGACATCACCGAGCGCAAACGCACGGAGGCAGCGCTGCGCGAAAGTGCCGAGTATTTTCGCGCGCTGTTCGACGAATCTCCGGTGCCTGCGACGATCATGTCGTCCGATCACCGCATCGTGCGGGCCAACGCCGCTCACACACGAATGCTCGGTTACACGATCGATCAGGTGATCGGCAAGGACCCGATCACCTTCGTGCATCCAGACGAAGTGGACGATGCATACCGGTTGCGCAACGAGATGGACCAAGCGGTCGAAAGCGCGCAGTTCACATTCGAGCGCCGCATGCTGAAAGGCGACGGCAGCGTGACCTGGGTGCGCGGCCACAGCGTGCGGTTTACCGATGCCGGTGGTGATCGGTTCCGCCTGACGATGCTGGAGAACATCACCAACGCCAAGGAAAGCGAGCGCGTGCTGCGCGACGCCAAGGAACTCGCCGAATCGGCGAGTCGTGCCAAGTCGCAGTTCCTGGCTAACATGAGTCACGAGATCCGGACGCCGATGAACGGTGTGCTGGGCATGACCGAGCTGCTGCTCGGAACCCAGCTTTCCGACAAGCAGCGGCGCTTTGCGGATGCGGTCTATCGCTCGGGCGAGACGCTGCTCGAGATCATCAACGACATTCTGGATTTTTCGAAGATCGAAGCGGGCAAGCTCGAGCTCGAATCGGTCGACTTCGATCTGCGCATTGTTGTCGAGGACGTATTCGAGATGCTGGCGCCGCGCGCCCATCAGAAGCGTATCGAGCTCGCATCGCGCATCGGACCCGAAGTGCCGACCATCGCGAAGGGGGATCCGACGCGCATACGTCAGGTGCTAACCAACCTGGTCGGCAACGCACTCAAATTTACTGAGAGCGGCGAGGTGGTCGTGACCGTGATGGCGACGCCGAAGCCCGGCGGCCACAGGGTCGACTTCGAAGTGCGCGACACCGGCATCGGCATGCGCCCGGATGCGCTGCAGAAGCTCTTCACGGTCTTCATGCAGGCCGACCAATCGATGTCGCGCCGCTACGGCGGTACCGGACTCGGACTGGCGATCAGCAAACAGCTGGTCGAGCTGATGGGCGGCTCGATCGGTGTCGAAAGTCATTTCGGCGAAGGCTCGATTTTCCGGTTCGATGTTCCGCTGGCGAGCGGCGAGTCCACCGCCGTCGTGCCGCCGGCGAGTCTGCATGCGTTGCGCGGCCGCCGCGTGATTTTGGTCGAGGACAACCCGACCAATCGCAGCATTCTCGAGATGCAGATGAAGGCGGTAGAGATGGACGTCGCGACTGCCGATCACGGAGCCACCGCGCTCGAATTGTTGCGTGCCGCGGCGCGCGCCGGTACGCCGTTTGACGTGGCGGTGATCGACATGAAGATGCCGATCATGGACGGCTTGACGATGGCAGCGACGCTGCGCAGCGAGCCGCAGCTGGCGTCGGTGAAAATGGAGATGCTGACATCGCTGGCGAGCGGCAACGAGGCCCAGCTGGCCTACGAAACCGGGGTTGATCAGTACCTGACCAAGCCGGTGCGCCAGCACGAGCTGATGGAAGCGCTGGCGAAAGTACTGTCGCACAGCGAGCCGACGGCCGTCAGCACGAGGGCCGTGGCAGCGGGACATCGCGCCATTGTGCTGGTCGCCGAAGACAACCGGGTGAATCAGGAGGTCGCACGCGCGATGCTGCGTGATCTTGGTTGCGAGATCCGGCTGGCCGACAACGGACGAGAGGCACTGAATGCGCTGCGTTCGCACGCGTTCGACATCGTCTTCATGGACTGCCAGATGCCCGAGATCGACGGCTTCGAGGCATTGCGGCGCTTTCGCTCGTCGGCCCAGCATGAATTCGAGACCGCGCTCGATGTGCCGATCGTTGCGTTGACCGCCAACGCTCTCGCCGGCGATCAGGAGCGATGCCTCGCGGCAGGCTTCGATGAGTATTTGCCCAAGCCCTTCAAGCAGCAGCAGATCGAAGCACTGCTGGCTCGTTGGAACCGGCCCGAAGGCCGGCACGACCGCCGCAGTGCCTCCGACGCCGCAGCCCCACCGACAGTGCAGCGGACGCAGGCGGATGCGGCCAGTGCAGATCAACCCGTCCTCGAGATGGACGTGATCGATCGCATTCGCGGAATGGAGCAGCGTGGCGCTGCTCGCCTGCTCGAGCGCTTGATCGCAACCTACATGTCGACCGCAGCCAAGCTGATGGCCGATGCCAGGCGGGCACTGGAGCAAGGGGACGCGACAGCGCTCAGACACGCTGTGCATACGCTCAGATCGTCAAGCGCTAATGTCGGCGCCAAGGCGCTGTCGCAGCGCTTTGCCGCGCTCGAATTGCATGCTCGCGCAGGCGGGCTGCAGTCCGCCGCCGATGAATGGCCGGCCGCGTGCAGCGAATACGACAGGGCTTGGCAGGCATTGCAGGCATTGATGGCCGTCGAGAACGTGACGTGACCGATGGATCGTGTAATGAATGACCGAAAGGACAATGTGAGCGGTGGCGGCGCGACGGCAAACCGGCGGGACGACAGTGACGATGGCGGCGAGCCACGCGGCGATCTGGTCCTGCTGGTTGACGATGATCCGGTGGCGCGTCTGCTGACCGCGTCGGCGCTCGCGGAGCGTCAGTGGCGTGTGATCGAGGCTGACGGCGGCGGGCACGCGCTTGAATTGTTCGCCGCGAATATGCCCGACGTCGTCGTGCTCGACGCGCTGATGCCGGATATGGACGGCTTCGTCACCTGCGAGCGCTTGCGGCGGCTCAATGGCGGCGAGCATGTACCCGTGCTGATGCTGACCGGGCTTGACGACGAACCCTCGATCGCTCGGGCGTACGAGGCGGGTGCCACCGATTTCTTTGTTAAGAGCACTTCGCAGTGGACACTGCTGTCGGAGCGCCTGCGCTACATGATCCGCGCTTCGCGCATGCGCGAAGAGCTGGCCGAGAGCCGCGCCAAGCTGACCAAGGCCCAACGTATCGCGCGGCTCGGCAGCTGGGAGTGGAATATCGCAGCGCGCTGGGTGAAGCTTTCCGAAGAATGTTTCCCGATCGCCGGATTGCCGCGCCAGGACGACGGTCTTGCCGACTGGTTCGTATGGTCGAGAGTTGTCGAGGACGAGCGCGCACGCATCGAGATGCTGTTTCGCGAGGCGCTGGCTGGGAGCGGCCAGATGAAGTTCGAATGCCGCATCGCGCGGCCGAACGGCCAGATCAGGGTCGTGCACATGGAAGCCGAAGTCGATCGCGATGAAGGCGGTCGCGCGGTGGCTGTGCACGGAGTGATTCAGGACATCACCGAACGCAAGCACGCGGAAGATCAGATCCGGCAGCTGGCCAATTACGATAGCCTGACCGGGCTTCCGAACCGAAGATTTTTCCGCGACCAATTTGGCTCGGCTCTCGAGCGTGCACGTACCAGCGGCACCGCAGTCGGTGTGCTATTCATCGATCTGGATCGCTTCAAGCAGATCAACGACACGCTTGGCCATCAGGTGGGCGATCAACTGCTGCGCGAAGTCGCCAAGCGTCTGTACCAGTGCGTGCGCGAAAACGACACTGTTGCGCGTGCCGCCGAACGCGCCGGTCCTTCCCAGGGTGTGCGGCCGCCGTCGATCGGATCGGCGACACGCAATCTGGCGGCCGGCGGTTCGCAATCGGCACCGACACTCAGCAATACCAACAGCGTCGCGCGTCTGGGCGGCGACGAATTTACGATTCTGTTGACCGACGTTTCGGAGCCGAGCGTGATCGAGTTGGTCGCGCAGCGGATTCTTGAGACGATGCGCAAGCCGTTCTCGTTCTCGGGGCATGAGCTCTTCGTCACTGCGTCGATCGGTCTCGCCGCGTATCCCGCCGACGGCAGCGATGTCGACACGCTGCTGCGCAAGGCGGATATCGCGATGTATGCCGTCAAGGACAGCGGTCGCAACGGCGTTCTACGCTTCTCCAGCGCGATGAATACGGCGACGGCGGAGCGCTGGCGTCTCGAAACCGCGCTGCACCGCGCGCTGGAGCGGCAGGAGCTGGTGCTCTACTACCAGCCGAAAGTCAATGTGGTCAGCGGTCAGATTGTTGGCGCCGAAGCGCTGATGCGTTGGAAGCGCGGCGGCGAACTCGTGCCGCCGGCCGAATTCATTACGGTCGCCGAAGAATCCGGCTTGATCGTGCCGATTACCGAATGGGCGGTGCGGGAAGTCTGCGAACAGATGGTGCGCTGGTCCGATCAGGGCCATCCGCCAATTCCGGTCTCGGTCAACATTTCCGGGCGCCATATTCAGCGCGCGAATCTGGTCGAGCCGGTGCAGGCCGCGCTGCATGGCTTCAAGCTCGACCCGCGGCTGCTCGAGCTCGAGTTGACCGAGACGGTATTGATGCACAACCTCGGCGCCACGCTGCCGCTGTTGCAGGCGCTGAAGAATCTCGGAGTTTCGATCTCGGTTGACGACTTCGGCACCGGCTATTCGTCGCTGTCGTATCTGAAGCGGCTGCCGATCGACACCCGGAAGATCGACCGCTCGTTCGTGCGCGAGCTCGAAACGAGCGCAGACAATGCAGCGATCGTCGCCGCGATCATCGCGATGAGCAAGAGTCTGAAGCTCAGGGTCGTTGCCGAAGGCGTCGAAACGCAGGGGCAGATGACGCGACTGTTTGATCAAGGTTGTCAGCTGATGCAGGGATTCCTGTTTTCGCCGGCAGTGCCAGGCGATGATTTTCCGTCGATGTTGAAAGCTAGCGCAGGCCAGTCGCACTGGCGGATCGATTTCGGTCCGCGCGCACGCAACAAGGGTAGCGCGCAGGAAGCCCCGGACGGGCACTCGAACGGCCAGCATTTCGGTGCGCTCGAACCCGAGCTGATCGGCCCGCCGCGGCCGGGTGCGTCGCAGTCAACCGCGCCGGATGCCGAGGCGCCAGCCGA
>JBGTEW010000469.1:0-6230 GCA_041747615.1 Burkholderiaceae bacterium
CGATCTGGCTGCCGAAGATGATGAAGGGCACGCTCACCAGCAGGCCGAAGATGATCAGCCCGGTCTGGTGGCCGGGATCGGCCTGCTCCGCAACGCCGGCGATGGCAATGACGTTGTCAAACGACATGACCAGATCGGCGATGATGATCGTCTTGATCGCCGCCAACAGCTTGTCGCTAGCTTCGATCTTGGTATGACCTTCGCTTTCGTCTACCGGCAGCAGCAGCTTGACCCCGATCCACACCAGCAAGACTCCACCCACCAGCTTCAAGAACGGAATATCGAGCAGCGCGACTGCCACCGTGATCAGGATCACACGCAGGATGATCGCGCCGGCGCAACCCCACAAAATGCCCAGCCGCCGATGCCGCGGAGGAAGATTGCGGCACGCCAGCGCGATGATGACCGCGTTGTCGCCGCCGAGCAGGATATCGATCAGGATGATCTGGCCGATGGCCCCCCACTCCAGAGTTGCAAACCATTCGACCATAAGGACCTACAAAACGGATTGCAACAGTTTGCCGATCTCTGACGGGTTCTTGGTCGTGCGGATTCCGCACGCCTCCATGACGGCCAGCTTTTCCTGCGCCGTGCCGGTGCCGCCCGAAATGATCGCACCGGCGTGCCCCATACGCTTGCCCGGTGGCGCCGTCACGCCGGCAATGAATCCGACCACCGGCTTTTTCATATGATCGCGCACCCAGTGGGCCGCCACTTCCTCGTCGTTACCACCGATCTCTCCGATCATCACGACCGCATCGGTATCGGCATCTTCGTTGAACAGCTTCAATATGTCGATGTGCTTCAGCCCGTTGACCGGGTCGCCGCCGATTCCGACCGCGCTCGATTGCCCGATCCCCAGCTCGGTCAGCTGTCCTACCGCCTCGTAGGTCAAGGTACCGGAGCGCGACACCACGCCGACGCGGCCTTTGCGGTGAATATGGCCGGGCATGATGCCGATCTTAAGTTCCTCAGGAGTAATCGTGCCGGGGCAATTCGGTCCGAGTAAAAGGGTGCGCTTGTTTTCCTTGCGCATCCGGTCCCGCACCACGATCATGTCGCGCACCGGAATGCCCTCGGTGATACAGATAACGAGGTCCAGATCTGCATCGACGGCCTCCCAGATCGCATCGGCGGCACCCGCCGGCGGCACGTAGATCACTGAGACCGTGGCGCCGGTCTGCTTCGCGGCCTCCCTGACGGTGGCGAAGATCGGAATGCCTTCGAAATCCTCGCCGGCCTTTTTCGGGTTGACCCCCGCGACGAAGCACGCGCGGCCGTTTTCGTACTCTCGGCACACGCGCGTGTGGAACTGGCCGGTCTTGCCGGTGATTCCCTGCGTGATGACGCGGGTGTTTCTGTCGATCAGGATGCTCATGGCTTCTGACCCGCCGCAGCCGCAACCACTTTCCGCGCGGCCTCTGCCATCGTGTCGGCGGAAATGATCGGCAACCCGGAATCCGCAAGCATCTTCCTGCCCTGCTGCTCGTTGGTCCCTTTCATGCGTACGACCAACGGAACCTGAAGCTGCACGGTGCGCGAGGCGGTGATCACGCCCTCGGCGATCACGTCGCAGCGCATGATGCCGCCGAAGATATTGACCAGAATCGCCTTCAGATTCGGGTTGCGCAGCATCAGCTTGAACGCTTCGGTGACCTTCTGCGGCGTCGCGCCGCCGCCGACATCGAGAAAGTTGGCAGGCTCGCCGCCGAACAGCTTGATCGCATCCATCGTGGCCATCGCCAGGCCCGCGCCGTTAACCAGACAGCCAATGTTGCCGTCCAGCTGTATGTAGGACAGATCAAACTTCGATGCTTCGACTTCGACCGGATCCTCTTCGTCGAAGTCGCGCAGCGCAACGATGTCGGGATGCCGGTACAGCGCGTTCGAATCGAAGTTCATCTTCGAATCAAGAACGATCAGCCGGCCGTCGCCGGTCACGACCAGCGGGTTGATCTCCGCCAGCGACGCGTCGGTCTCCCAGAATGCCTGATACAGCGCGCGAAAGATCTCCCGCGCTGCCGGAATACTCGCCTGCGGGATGCCGATCTTGACCGAGATGTCATCGGCATCGCGGTCGGTCAAGCCGAGCGACTGTTCGATGTGGACTTTGTGAATCTTCTCGGGCGTGTGGGCGGCGACCGCCTAGATGTCCATGCCGCCCTCGGAACTCGCGATCAGCGTGACCTGCTGGGTTGCCCGATCGACCACCATGCCGACGTAAAGCTCCTTGGCGATATCGGCGCCTTCCTCGATCAATAGCCGCCGCACCTTCTGCCCGGCCGGGCCGGTCTGGTGCGTGACCAGCTGCATGCCCAGAATCTCAGACGCGCGCGCTCGCACTTCGTCGATCGAGCGAGCAAGCTTTACACCGCCGCCCTTGCCGCGGCCACCGGCGTGTATCTGCGCCTTGACCACCCACACCGGGCCGCCGAGGCGGCGGGCAGCCTCGACCGCTTCATCGACGCTGAACACCGGCACGCCGCGTGGCACCGGCATGCCAAAGCGGCGGAAGATGTCCTTGCCCTGATACTCGTGAATTTTCATGCGCGATACCAGCGCGGATAGAACTGCGCGACAGCGGGACCGTCGGTGCGCAACGCGTGGCAGCGATCGAGCTGCGGCGGCTTCGTCTCACCGCCCTGATTCGCGCTCTCGTGCGAGCGGAACACTTCTCCGGCGAATGCTTGAATCGCGGCCGTCGGCAGCACGCCAGCCAGCTCGGTCAGGTGCGTGCAGCCATGGATGCCGCCCAGCCGTACGACGGCTTGCTTGCGAAAGCCCTGCAGCAGATTCAGACCCACTAGCTTGGCGTAATCCGGAGCGACGGCTTCGCAGTGCCCTGGATAGGGCACCGACCGCGACTCGGCACCGGCGGCAACGACGTTCAATTCGGTGTCGATCGTGACTGTCAGAGTCATGTCGTGAACCGGCTCGCCGACGGGCCGCATCCCGGTCGCCAGAGCGAAATCACGCGACTTGTTGTCGGTCAGCACCGCCTGGAGGTCCCACAGGCCGTCATCGCGTGCGTAGGCGTCGATTTGAATCGAGCGCTTGTGGACATGGCGTCGGCTGGGCATGGCGGGGGTGAAACAACAACGGGCCGCATTCTCGCAGGAGAGGCGCGGCCCGGCAAAGAAATCTATCACACAGGCTACGAGCGGAATTCTCGTCAACGCCTAGCCGATAAATCCTATCGGTCGCTTCTTCGGCGCCAACGGCGGGTTCATCAGTTCGCGGATCGCCGCGATTAGTCCTGCGATTGCCTGATCGTGCGCCGCGACTTTATGCGCCAGTTCTTCGAATCTTTGTGCCAGTTCGCTGTTGGTGGCCAGCGTTTCGCGCAGCTTCACAAATGCGCGCATGATGCCGATGTTCACGCGGATCGCTTGCCCGCTGTTAAGCACTGAGGACAACATGGCCACGCCCTGCTCTGTGAACGCATAAGGCGCCGATCGTCGCCCTCCATGCCTTGATCTTGAGATCACAGATTGTGATCTCAAGATTGCAAGTTCCTGATTCGTCAACTGAAACATGAAGTCTTCCGGGAATCGGTCCAAGCTGCGTTTAACCGCTTGCACCAGCACGCGCGTTTCCACGCCATAGAGCAGCGCCAGGTCGGTGTCGAGCAGCACCTTGTGGCCGCGCAACAGCACAATGTGCCGCACGATGGCGTCCGCTGACGCCGGAGTCGGCACGCGTGCCCGTTCTGGGTTCATGTTGGGTCGTTTAGCTGCCGTCGTCATCCGCTTCGCCGCGCAACACGCGAGAGATTGAATCAAGCGAAAAGCCGCGCGATTGCAGGAAGCGCGTCTGCTTCGCACGCTCGGTGGCGGAAGTCGGCAACGCGGCAAAGCGCTTCGCCCGGACTTGATGGGCCCGCGCGACTTCGCTGCCGGTCAAGGTCGCGAGCGTGGCCTCGCTGGTTTCGTCGGCCACTCCGAAGCGGCGCAGGTCGTGTCGGATGCGGGCGTCACCGAAGCGCGGCGCGCGGCTGCGAGCGACGCTGGCTGCAAAGCGCTCGTCCGACAGCAGCTGATTGCGGACAAGTTCATCCAGCACGCTTTTCAGCTCGGCTGGATCGTCAGCTTCGCCGATGTAGCGCATCAGCTTGCGGGCGAGCTCGGCACGACTATGGTCGCGCCGAGCCAGCAGTGTGATCGCGCGGCTTAGCAGGCTCTTTGATGGTGTCCTGCGCGGGTGTGCGGGCAAGGCAGACTGCCCGCGCCGGACATCGGCCATCACTCGGCGGTAACAGCAGCTCCGCGCATGGTGACGCCCTTGGTCTCCCGAATGCGGTTCTCGATCTCGAGCGCCATTTCCGGATGGGCACGCAAGAATTCGCGCGCATTGTCCTTGCCCTGACCGATGCGGTCGCCGTTGTAGCTGTACCACGCGCCGGACTTCTCGACGATATTGAGCTCGGAGCCCAGATCGACGATTTCGCCGTGGCGCGAGATGCCCTCGCCGTAAAGAATGTCGAAGTTGGCCTGCTTGAACGGCGGCGCAACCTTGTTCTTGACCACCTTAACCTTGGTTTCGGAGCCGATCACCTCGTCGCCCTTCTTGATCGATCCGATTCGGCGGATGTCCAGCCGGACCGACGCATAGAACTTCAGCGCATTGCCGCCGGTCGTGGTTTCCGGACTGCCAAACATCACGCCGATCTTCATGCGTATCTGGTTGATGAACAGCACCATGCAATTGGTGCGGTTGATGGTGGCGGTCAATTTGCGCAACGCCTGCGACATCAGACGTGCCTGCAGGCCGGGCAGCGAATCGCCCATCTCGCCCTCGATCTCCGCCTTCGGCGTTAACGCCGCCACCGAATCGATCACGATCAGATCGACCGAGCCGGAACGCACCAGCGCGTCGGTGATCTCGAGCGCCTGCTCACCGGTGTCCGGTTGCGAGATCAGCAGTTCCTGCAGATTGACGCCGAGCTTCTGCGCGTACTGAACGTCGAGCGCATGCTCGGCATCGATAAAGGCGCAGGTGCCGCCGATCTTCTGCATCTCCGCGATCACCTGTAACGCCAGCGTCGTCTTGCCCGACGACTCGGGGCCGTAAACTTCGACTACGCGGCCGCGCGGCAAGCCCCCGACGCCAAGCGCGATATCGAGCCCGAGCGAGCCGGTCGAAACGACCTGGATGTCTTCGGCGACTTCGCCGTCGGCCATCCGCATGATCGAACCCTTGCCGAACTGCTTCTCGATCTGCGCCAACGCGGCAGCCAGTGCCTTTTGCCGCTCCTTGCTATCTGCCACCACGAGACTCCTTCCATCGTCCATCGCCGCCTCCGCTGCTGTCCGTTTGACTGTGCTGTAAATAATTACAGCGCACTGTAAATACATACAGTACAAAAAGTCAACCGGATTTTGCCTTGGCAGGAACTGCCCGGCACGCCGAGGCCCTAGACTTAGTCGTCGAGCATAGCAATCGGGACGGGAAGGGAAACCATGCGGATCCTGATAGCCGAGGACGACGCGGTGCTGGCTGATGGGCTGTCGCGCTCGCTGCGGGCAGGCGGCTACGCGGTCGATGTCGTCGAAAGCGGTGACAAGGCCGATGCGGCGCTCGCTGCGCAGACGTTCGATCTGCTGATACTGGACATCGGGCTGCCACAGATGTCGGGTCTGGACGTGCTCAGGCGGCTGCGCTGCCGCAACTCAGCGGTGCCGGTACTGATCCTGACCGCGGCCGACAGCGTCGAACAACGAGTCAAGGGCCTTGACCTCGGTGCGGACGACTACATGGCGAAGCCCTTCGCGTTGTCAGAGCTGGAAGCGCGAGCACGCGCGCTGACACGGCGTGCAGCCGGCGGCGCGCAGACAATGCTCAGGCACGGACCGCTCGCGCTCGATCAGGTAGGGCACATCGCAACCGTGAACGACGAAGTGCTCGAACTGTCTGCGCGCGAGCTCGGCCTGCTCGAAATTCTGCTGCAGCGCCCCGGACGGCTGGTCAGCAAAGAGCAGCTGGTCGATCACTTGTGCAGCTGGGGCGAGGAGGTCAGCAATAACGCCATCGAGGTGTACGTGCATCGATTACGCCGCAAGATCGAGGTAGGCGGCGTCCGCATCGTGACGGTGCGCGGACTCGGTTATTACCTGGAGCGCCTTTCCGACGCTGCCGGCGCACCCGCCGCGGCGACCGGCTAGGCAGCATCGGCACGATGCCCGACGAAGGCAAGCCCCTCGAGCGCATTGGCGCGACGCCCTCGCTGGTGC
>JBGTEW010000470.1:0-3246 GCA_041747615.1 Burkholderiaceae bacterium
GTGCTGCCGTATCTGGTACTGGTGCTGATCCTGATCGTGCGGCCGAAAGGACTGCTGGGCACACGTGAAAACTGACGTGCCGCCACTCGAGTTCAGGCCGCTAAACGTCGGCCGCTGGTTGATCTGGGGCTTCACGGCCGCGGTGTTCGTGCTGCTGCCGGTCTACTTCAGCAAGGGGTTTGCGCTGACGTTGCTGTCGCAGATGGGCATCACGATCATCTTCGCGCTTAGTTACAACATGCTGCTGGGGCAAAGCGGCATGCTGAGCTTTGGGCACGCAGTCTATTCGGGGCTCGGCGCATTTTTCGCGATTCAGGCATTGCGGTGGGTCGACGCCGGCACGCTGGTCTGGCCAACTTCGATGCTGCCACTGATCGGCGGCGCGGCCGGTGCGATGTTCGGCGTGATCTTCGGCTATCTGACCACACGCCGCGCCGGCACACCGTTCGCGATGATCACCCTCGGGATCGGCGAGATGGTATTTGCGGCGTGGTTGATGTTTCCGGGGTTGTTCGGTGGCGAGGGCGGCGTCACCGGAGATCGCACCAGCGGGCCGCCGTTCCTCGGCATTTCCGGCATCACGTTCGGACCACAGATTCAGGTTTACTACCTGATCGCCGGCTGGTGCTTCGTCAGCATGATTGCGATGTACGCGCTGACGCAGACCCCGCTCGGCCGGATTGCGAATGCGGTGCGCGACAACCCGGAGCGCGCTCAGTTCATCGGGTACAACACGCAAAGGGTCCGGTGGCTGATGCTGATCCTGTCAAGTTTTTTCGCAGGCATCGCCGGTGGGTTGACCGCGATCAACTTCGAGATCGTCAGTGCCGAGAACGTCAGCGCCATCCGCTCGGGTGGTGTCTTGCTGGCCGCATTCATCGGCGGCGTCGCGTTCTTTTTCGGGCCGATCCTAGGCGCCGTCGTATTCGTCCTGTTCGCCGTAGCGCTGTCGGACTTCACAAAAGCGTGGCAGCTTTATCTAGGCGTGTTCTTCGTGCTGCTCGTGATGTATGCGCCGGGCGGTTTGTCGAGTCTGATCCTGATGAACCTGCGAGTGCTGAAGTTCGGAAAGTTCGCGCGGCTGCGCGATCCGTACGTTGGCCTGCTGCTGGCCACGCTGGCGCTGACGTTCGGCACGGTGCTGATGATCGAGTTGATGTATCACGTCACGCTCAACGTCGGGCAGGGACCCGAAGTGCGGCTGTTCGGGCTTCCATTCGACACGACGCGGGCGCCCGGATGGGTGTTCGCGGTATCAACGGTCGCAGCGGCTACGATCGCATTCGAGTTCTACCGGCGGCGTTTTAAGCGCCAATGGGACGAAGTGCAGGTCGAGATCGAAGACTGGATTCGCGAGAATCCATGAACATCGATCCGTCATCGCCCGCGCTTGAGCTGCGCGACGTCAGCAAACGCTTCGGCAAGACCGAGATTATCCGCAGCGTGTCGATGCAGATTCCGCGCGGCGAGCGCCACGCGATCATCGGCCCGAACGGTGCCGGCAAATCGACGCTGTTCAACGTGATCAGCGGGCGCCTCGAAGTGTCGTCGGGCATCCTGTTGCTCAATGGCCGCGAGATCACCGGTCGCGAGCCTTACGAGATCAATCGCCTCGGGCTGGCGCGCAGCTGTCAGATTCCCAACCTGTTTCACCGGCTGTCGGTGTTCGAGAACCTACGCTGCTCGGTGCTGTGGTCGCTCGGACACCGCTACTCGTTCTGGAAAAATTTGAACAAGCTTACCGATGCCGAGGAGCGTGCGGAGGCGATTCTGGACCGCGTCGGCCTCAGGCGCCGGCGCGACATCGCTGCTGCACGGCTGACCTACGCGGAACAGCGCGCGCTCGAAATCGGCATCACGATCGCCGGGGACGCCGATGTGATTCTGCTCGACGAGCCGACCGCCGGCATGAGCCGCGCCGAGAGCAAGCGCGCGGTCGAGCTGATTCGCGATGTGACGCAAGGCAAGACGCTGGTGATGGTCGAGCACGACATGAGCGTCGTGTTCGAGCTTGCCGACCGCATCTCGGTGCTGGTGTACGGGCAGGTGATCGCCAGCGGAACGCCGGCCGAGATTCGCGCCAACATCGCTGTGCGTGAAGCGTATCTCGGACAGCAGCAGGCACCCGTCTGATGCTGCGCGTCGAGAGTCTTCAGGCGTATTACGGCAAGAGCCACGTGCTGCACGGCGTGGATCTGACTATCGCGCGCGGCGAGATTGTCAGCCTGCTGGGTCGCAACGGCGTCGGTCGTTCGACCACCGCCAAGGCGATCATGGGGCTTGTCGAATGCACCGGTGTCGTCGATTTCAACGGCAACGATCTGACGACGAGAAAGGCCTATGAGATTGCGCACCTCGGCATCGGCTACGTTCCGGAGAACCGGGACATCTTCCCCACACTCACCGTGGAAGAGAATCTGCGGCTGGGCATCAAGGGCCGGCGGGCAGGGCGCTGGACCTTCGAGGAAACGTATAGATTATTTCCGCGGCTGCGCGAGCGGGCGCGCACCGAGGCCGGCGTGTTGTCTGGTGGCGAACAGCAGATGCTGACACTGGCGCGTACGATGATGGGCGATCCCGAGCTGATCATCATCGACGAGCCCACCGAGGGGTTGGCGCCGATGATGGTCGAGCTGGTCGCGCAGTTTCTGAGGCAGCTGAAGGAGCGCGGAGTTTCCGTGCTGCTGATCGAACAGAAGCTGACGATCGCAATGCAGATTTCGCAGCGAATTTACGTGATGGGTCATGGCCATATGGTGTTCGAGGGCACGCCCGACGATCTGAAGGCAAACAGGCTGATTCGCCAGGAGTGGCTCGAGGTATGACAACTCATTACGAACGACGCGGCGACATAGCCGTACTGCAGATCGATAACCCACCTGTCAACGGTCTTGGGCACGCGACGCGGAAAAGCCTGATCGATGGCCTGGGTCGTGCGCTAAACGACGACGCGGTCAAGGCGATCATCATCACCGGCACAGGCAACGTTTTTTCCGGCGGCGCGGATATCAAGGAGTTCAACACGCCCGCGGCACTGGCCGAGCCCAGCCTGCTGCAGCTGATCGACAACGTCGAAGCATCGCCGAAGCCTGTCATTGCCGCGATCAACGGCGTCTGCATGGGAGGCGGGCTCGAACTTTCACTGGGCTGTCACTATCGGATCGCCACTGCAGATGCCACCCTCGCACTGCCCGAGGTCAAGATCGGCCTGCTACCGGGCGCCGGGGGCACGCAGCGCCTGCCGCG
>JBGTEW010000471.1:0-17864 GCA_041747615.1 Burkholderiaceae bacterium
AGTCTCCGTGCGCCGGTCAAAACCGGCAAGGTGTTGTGAATGGAAGTTTCATACGTTGAAGGCTTAGCCAGCTACGGCGGCCCCGAGTCATGCGTGTGCATCCGTGAGGGTGTGGGCGAAGCGTTGACAGGGTACGCGCGGGCCGGGTATTGAGCCGCGTAATACGTGCCCCGGGCCGCAAGGCTCGGGTTGTCCGGGGTGCCGAGGTGGTGGAGACACACCGAAGGCCACACCGTGCCTGCCGCGTTGGCGAGGCAGGCATGGACCTCGCGCGGTCAGAGACCCTGCGCACGCGCGCAAGCACCTTGTTCGGGAACCGGGAGATCCCGCGTCCTTCTGCATCGCGCTGGGAAGCGCTGGGTGCAGAGCGCATCGAAAAGCCCAAGGGCGTACAGCGATGAGCCACGGACGCGGGAAGTCGGACTGTTGCGTAGTACCTGAGAAGCTGCCGAACAAGGCCGTGGGTGAAACCCTTGCGGCGGCGGAGGCGGTGGAGGGAAGGCAACAGGCCAAGGGCAATGCCATCGCGGCGCGCATGTCCCGGAGAACCAGCCGGGTCTATGACGTGGGAACGGCGCTCGAGGGCATACGACAGACGGCAAGAGGCCACCCGAACCAGCGTCTGATCGTCACGACCCAAGGCAGGAGCCGTATGCGGTAATCCCGCACGTACGGATCTGTGGAGGGGGTGCTGGGTGACTGGCATTCCTACTCCGACAGGCGTTCTTACGGATAAAGTCCCATACCCCGGACTGGCCCTGCAGCGCATGAATGTCCGGCAGAGCGAATTGATCGAGGTTCTGCGTGCTCTCACAAATGACGTGCGGTCGATTGAGGCCGGCAGCGATTTCACCAACGTATAGAGCCAGGTCATGGTTTGCGGCAGCCAGGTATCGACCGAACAGTGCACCGTTGAGCATGAAGTAGGCCGGGTATTGGCCAAGATAGCGGAACGACACGATCTCGAAACCGGCCTGGCGCGCCCATTTCTCGACCGCACGGCGCGTGTTGGTTCGGTAAGCGACCGGGAATACGTCCTGCTTTTCGCGGCCCTCGGTCTTTGAGACGATCCACGGGTGAAACCGGTTGGGAATGAGCTTGGCGATGATCGAAGCTTAGTCCCACAGGTTTGCGGTGAGGAAAACGAAATGCCCACCGGGCCGCAGCACACGATGCATTTCCCCATACACGCGCGCCGGGTCGGTCACATGCTCCATCACGCTGCGCGCCATCGCTACGTCGATGCAGCTGGACTCGATCGGCATGGCGCCGAGATCGCAGCGATACAGTTCCATGCTGTTCGATGCGCCCCCGAAATCGACCAGGTCGACGCCGATCAGGCGTCGCGCCCTACCGCGAAATTCTGCAAGGACGGGCGCAGTCCGCCCGCAGCCGGCATCGAGCAGTGTGTGCTCGGAGCGCAACAGCGCCTCGACTTCGCGCTCGAATATCCGGTATGGGTGATCCCCTGGAAAGTACCGGTCCTTGAGGCGTTGCGAGAGCGCGGTCATGGTTCCGTCACAGAAAGCGACGCCAGACCACCAGTCGCTCGATTATCGGTAACACGATGAGGATGGCCGATCCCACCCGCTGCAACCCCGCTTTCTCGATTCCCGACTGCGACGCCTTATTCTCAGGTGTAGTTTTCATGAAGACGCGGCGTATTCCCTGCGCTCGCGCAACTTCAACCAGGTTGCGGATCGCAACGCCGTAGATTCCGCGTCCGCGAAATTCGGGCAATGTCTCACAGCAAGTGATCTCGGCCTCAGTCGGGCGCGCTCTGAGCACCGGCGGCGGATCCTTTTTCATCGCTGTGTGCGGCAGAAGCCACGACACGTTTGCGATTTGATTGCCCGCGAATACGGCGTACGCATAACTCGCGCCAAACCGGTTCAGCCGATCGAGCTGACGTGTACGAAACGAGGGGTCAGGGACGGACAAGGTTCGCAAGTCGTCGGGCATTAGTGCACGGAACACCAAGCCTGTTTGTGATTCCGGTGCGCGGGCTGTCTCGGTGTCGGCTGCGTAAACGATCATCTGCGACAGCCGGTCGTTAACCAATCGCCGTAGCGCCTCGCGATCAGAGCGAACAACAGCGATTCCTCGGCTGCAGACATAACGCCAAGAGGGTCCCAGATAGCAGGTGGCCGACGGCAGGACCACTCGCGAAGCTCCGAACCACTCCTTGAACCGCGCCAGGCTTGATCCCTCGTCCGCTCCACCGAGGTTGAATACCCGCGCGCCATCGGCAGTCAGTTGACCCGCGATGCCGTGAATGAGGAAGTGCGATGCCCCTATCGCCATGCCTTCGGCTGAGGTTCCGGCACTGTGGTAATAGCCGCCCTCGGGGGCACGTAACACCAGCACACTCGAGATCACATTGTCGCCACGAACTGCCTGAAACAATTCACCGGACCCGGATCGAAGAAGGGTTGTCTCGTCAGGTGACGGACCGAGCTGTACTTGTTCTCCGCGCGCCCGCCGTCTGTCCATCGACTGCTTTATCACCGCTTGATGCGCAGTCGCCGCCTCGACTGACCGTGTCCGTCTCACCTCGACGCCAGCTTTCTGCGCCTTTTTCACTGCTCGCCTGTGATGCGGATTCAGCCTGGCACTAAAATTACCGGTGAGATCGAGAACAAACTCCGAGCGGATCGCCTGCGTGCATCGAGAATTGAAAGTAGGAATTGCTATTCCCGGCGGCGAGCCAAACGTGCCGAGTTCCACGTTCGTGACACCGTGCTGACGGCAGAACTCTCGAAGCCCGTCCCAGAACGCGCTGTCTATGCCAACTGCTGGAAGCGATCGAATTTCGAGCGTCCGGTTTAATTTGCCGGTCTTGAGGAATGCTCCGCACCCGCACTTGAGTTCACTGGCATCATCGCTCAGCCCCAGAACCCAGTTAGCGTATCCAAGTTGTTGCCTGGACTCGAAGAAACTCTCCGTTGCGAATGGGTTGTCAGGCGACAGAGCGCTGAGTTCTGCAACTATGTTTCCCCGAGCCCGCATCGCAATGAAACGCACGTTCATTACATCGATATCTTTTGTTCACGTGCGAGCGCGTCGACCAGGAATTTGGTAGCCCAATTGAGAATCTGCAGCCGGCCGTAATCGCCCCAGACCGGCCAAGACCCTGGAAGACCTCCACGCAAACGAAGGTCCGGATTACGGATGTCATGCCGCGCCATCAGGTAACGATTGACTCGGCGGGCAGCCGCTCGATACTTTTCCTGCTGCGTCAGCTCGAATAGCTCACTCCAGACAATCGATGTCTGAGCCGACCCGGTCAGACAGCACCAGGTCACGGCAGGCGAGAAATCGGCATACTGTTGCCCGGCAATGAAGCCGTCGGGCCGCATGATCCGAAGTTGTGCATCGGCCAGCCGTTGCGCGCCCACGATCAAATCGCTTCGCCCGGTGATCTTGCCGATTCCGATCAGCCCTTGCATGCTGTACGCAAGCGTGTGCGACAGTGGAGCAAGCGGGTCTGAAAGGCAACAGTCGGGCAGCCATCCGTTCGGCTTCTGGCGCGAGAGGCAGTACTCGGCGTTGCGCAAAGCAGCGTCGATGAAGCGCTGCTCGCCCAATGCGGCTCCCGCTTCACAGAGACCCCACGCCGCCTTGACGTTGTATAGCGTCGACTCCGGCGCGGCGAAGATCGAGTTGCCGCGGATCCACCGGCCGTCGGGCTCCTGCATCGATACGAGCCAATCGGCGGCACGCTTTGCGGCTTGCCTGAAACGCTGTTCGCCCGTTTGCTGGATCAACGCGCTCCAGCCGAGCAGAACCATGCCGGTATTGAACACTGCCGGCGCCGGTTCGGTATTGACTTTCCCGCTCATTACTGCACCGTCCGGCATTTGAATCGCGATTTCCCAGTCCGCCATCGTGATCGCGCGTTCCAGAAGGTCGACATCGGCGTTTAACCGCGCCTGTTCGACGAAGGTTTTGCAGATGTAGCCGGTTGTCTCGGGATAGCTGACATCGAAATCGGCACCAAAGAGCACGCCGTAGGACACGCCACCGTCAGTACCCGCGTCTTGCGCGCGTTTCAGCCACTCCATGGCCTCCCCTAGATGGTGTTGAACGTTGAAATTGTTAGTTTCTGGCGAATAGAGGGGGGCCAGCTGAACTCTCTGCCGCCAGTGTTCCCAACACTGAACTAATTTCCTCTTCACTTTGACCTTTTGTCAGCTCGTTGTTGTCGGTTCCGCGGCCAGTCCCGCATACAGAGCTGCCAGCCGCGCGCCCTGGACCGCGGCATTGAA
This sequence comes from Burkholderiaceae bacterium, assembly GCA_041747615.1. Taxonomy (GTDB): domain Bacteria; phylum Pseudomonadota; class Gammaproteobacteria; order Burkholderiales; family Burkholderiaceae_F; genus JACCZX01. The sequence goes on from JBGTEW010000471.1 coordinate 4,269, forward strand.
CTCGGCTTCAATATGCGCGCGGCCGGCTTGCGCCATCGCCTGCCATTGCTGCGGGTGCTGCGTGAGCCGGCGCAGATGCTCGACCAGACTCCCGACATCCCGCTCCGGCGCAAGCAATCCCGACACCCCGTGCTGAATGACCCCCGGAATGTCGCAATGCAAAGTGCTGACCACGGGCATTCCCGTGGCCAGCATTTCGATGATAGTCATCGGCGCGCCGCCCTCGGTGTCGCCGTCGGCTGCGGTGACGCTCGGCGACACGAAGACATGGTGCTGGTATGCCTGCTGAAACAGCTCGGCGTGCGGACGAAAACCCAGCAGGCGGACCCGGCCGTTGAGGCCGCAGCGCTCGATGGTGGCGAGGATCCGGCACTTTTCCTGCTGGTTTCTGGGCTGCTGATTGGCGTCGCCAAAGAGGGTGATCTCGAGCGGGACTTCGCGCTGCAGTTCGCCCAGCGCTTCCAGCGCGTACGGAATGCCTTTCTTCTCCATGAACGCACCCGCGATCAGGATCCGCAGCATCGTGCCCGGCTGCCAGTGTCTTGGCTCGAACCTGATGCCTCCAACTTCCACCCCGAGGTGCTGCACCTTGATCTTGTGCGTGGGACAGCCCAGCGCGGCTACTGAGCCAGCGAAATACGGCCCCTCACACAGGACCAGATCGACCGCTGCGAACATCTCGCGATAACGCGCGTACCAGACCGGATCGGAAAGCGGCAGATGGTTGACGTCGAACCCGTAAAAGGTCACCACGTGTCTGACTCCCATGCGCCGGGCGTGCCCGAGATCGGCCCAGCCACCTGGGCCGAAATGCGAGTGCAGCACGCGCGCGCCGATCGCGCGCCCCAGGCTGATGTACGAATGCGCGCGGCGCAAGCGATGCAGTGTCCAAACGTGCTGCTGAATGAAGTCCCACAGCCGGGTTTGGCCTTGCAGCGCATGGATGTTCGGCAAAGCGAATTGGTCAATGTTCTGCGTGCTCTCACAAATGACGTGGGCGTCGATCGAAGCCGGCAGCGATTTCACCAGCGCGTAGAGCCAGGTCATGGTCTGCGACAGCCACTCGTCTACCGAATGCAGCACCGCCAGCTTGCCGGACGCGGACACGTTCATCCTTTGCCTCGTACGATCGAAATCACTTCGAGCAGCAGAGCGCGGTTGATCGCCCAGGAGCATGCGAAATAGACTACCGCGCCGAGCGGTACCAGAAGCGAAAGGGTAAGCCAGCCGGGCGCGTCCGGGGGCGACAACAGCGCCGTGCCCGCCACGACCGCGTACATGACGAGGCTGCATGCGGCGGGGCGCCACAACGCACGACCTAGATTGCGCACCTTCAGCCCGATCAAACGGAATGGGATTGCGAACGAGGGATATGCCAAAAGCAGGGACATGATCGCGTAGGAGACGGTCACACCGAGTATTCCCCACGGCAGCCCGATCACGAAGGACAGCATGATAAGCGACCCCGCGCCGATGCCCCACCACAGTAACCAGTCCGTCCGACCTTTGGCTTCGTAGATCGTACCCGCCGTGGTCCCGATTGACTGCAGGGCGCCGAGTGGCGCGAGGATCAGCAGCAGTGGAATCACCGGCGTCCACGCCGGACCGAACAACGTGAGCACGAACGGCCCGGCGAGCGCCGTCAAGCCCAGCATTATCGGAAACGAGATCAGTGCGATCGCGGAAGCCACCTTAAGATAGATTCGGCCGAACTGCCTATCGTCGTCTTGCATCCTCGAATAGAGTGGAAACATCACGCGGCCGATCACCGCGGAAATGCCCTGCAGCGGGTACTGCATTAGGCGGTACGCGAGATCGTAATAGCCAAGATCCTGCGATCCGAGAAAGCGGCCGATCAGAAACTTGTCGGCGTTGCGCGCGAAGTAGTTGAAGATGCTGAAGCCCGTCAAGTTCAAGCTGAAGCCCATGACGGAGCGGATTTGCTCCCAGTCGAATTGCCACGACGGGCGCCAGCGGCTCGCGCTCCAGAGCAGCAGCGTTGCAAGCAGATTCCCCGCCAGCATCTGATAGACGAGGCTCCATGCCCCATGTCCGTAGAGGGCGGCGGTAATACCGACCAGCGCGGCGAATAGCGCCGTGCCGATCTCGACTCGTGCCAGCTTCTCGAACTCGAGGCTGCGTTCAAGCAGTGATTGCTGCAGGACGCTAAGCCCAGATAGCAGGAACGACAGCGACAGCACCTGCAGAAGCGGAACCACCTGCGGTTCGCGATAGAACACGCCTAGTAGCGGTGCGAGGAGGTAGAGCACCATCGCCGCGGCAAGCCCGAATGCCGCATTGAGCCAAAAAACGCTGGCGAGCAGCGCTTGGGTGGTGTCCTTGCGCTGGATCACCGCGGTCGCGGTGCCAAGGTCCTTGAACAGCTCGATGAAGCCGAGCACCACCGCCGCCATCGCGACCAGGCCAAAGTCCGCCGGCGCCAGCAGGCGCGCGAGGATGATGGTCGTTAGAAGCGACAGGGCGCGGCGCCCGAAATCCGAAATCGACGACCACTTGACCCCGGAGATTGCCGACCTTCTAAGCGACATCAACGGGCTTTATTGGACAACCAGCGATCATGTGCTCTTTGAGATAGCCCGCCGATGCGCATCGCAGCGAGCGATCGTGAAAGGTAAACCATCAGATTCTTAAATAGCGCCGTGTCAAGGCTTGCGTGCAATGGCGTTGGCGGTCGCGCTGAACCGATCGTGCGGCAATGCACGCATCAAGACATCGGCCACGATGTTGAGGATGCGCAGTCCTCTCGAATCGAACCAGAAGCCGTAATCTGGCTGGCTTACCACCTGGAATCCGGCGTGGCGGAGCATGCGCGCCAACTCTGACGGCAGCAGCATGTTGATGTGGGTCGGCTCGCGCCGTTCGAGCAGGTTGAACCGCGAAGGTGAATAGATGAATGCCGTGCCGCCGCTTGAGAGTATCCGGAAACACTCCGCGACCAGCTTCTCGCATCGGACGGGATCGACATGCTCGATCACCTGGTTCAGCACGACGTTTGCGACCGCGCCGCCCTCGAACGGCAGCCGCTCGCCGAGATCATGGACCCTTATGTCGAGTCCGCCCCTCCGAGCGTGTGCCTGCTTGACCGCGTATGACGAGCCTTCGAGACCAACTGCATCGAGCCCCCACCCATGCGCGAGCTCGACAAAAAGGCCCAGCCCGCAGCCGAGGTCGACGACAGTGCCGGCCTTCCCGTGACGGATGACGTCCGCCAACAGGCTTGCATACGCGTCCGGTCGGCGGCCGCCATATGCTTCTTCGAACAGTTCAGGTGAATGTATGTTGGCTTGGCTAGGAATCCCCTCTCCTCGCGCGCGCAAGTTCACGCCGAACCCCCGCAGTCTTCGCCGATAGTCACCGGCAAACATTCCCTCGGATAGGCGGCAGCCAGGGACGCCGACCGATTGCAGTCCGTATGCGGATAAACGGGCTGGCAACGTTCTCACCCATCGTTATCTCCGAAGTTTATCGAGTAGTTGGGCAGCAGCCTCAACCAACCTTGCCGACGATGTCTCAATATCAACAACAGGGCATGGTAACGGCGTGGCGCCAAAATGGGACTTGAAGGCCTTTACCCCTTCATGTCCGCCACTCGGATTGAAATCAAACCAGTTGGCACCGCGATTACAGCAGTCTCTGATAATTTCGCGCAGCAACAGTGTAGTGGGGCGAAGGTTAAAAGCGCTTTCCAACGCCGCTCCGTGCCAATACACCACGTGCTTCGGTGAGTACAGGCAGATGCAGCCGGCGATCACTTGGCCCTCGTGTTCCGCCAGCCACAGTTTGATCTGACCCGAACTGCGGCGGGACATTTCCTCGAAAATCTCCCATCGATAATTTGAAGTAGCGCTGTCGCCCCACCGACGAAGAGAATCCTGATACACGCCATAGTAAGTATGCCAATTGTCTGTTGATTCCCCGACCCGGATGATCACTCCTGCGGTTCTCGCCTTTTTGGCCGCAGACCTGTGCCCCTTGGAAAAATCTGCGTGAATCGCGTCGAATCCTCGCGCAAGGCAGAGCGCATGGGTTTCGTCGTACTTCGCGTCAGCAGCCATAGTCGACAAAGCGAGTTGATCATATGGATTTACATTCCAGGTAATGCTTCCGAGTTTCGTGACGAGATAGCTCGTCAGCTGACGCGCGTGGTCAATGGACAAGTCATCCGCGGAAAGCCAACCGCCAAAAGTGTCGCCCGGGGATAACATGTATGTTTTGATCAGCTCTTTGCGACTGGTCGTGCACGAAAGTGGAAGCAAAGCCCGCTTACCGTCCGAAAAGATCACAATTTTGGGCTCGGGATTTATCCGCCCACCGCTGTACGCCGTCCATATCTCCGCCCACTCTCGAGAATGAAAGTAAGTGGAATAGCCACAGCGAAGCCAGATTGACCTCCACTCGTCGGCAGTAGCTCGGCGAATCTCCGTTATCGAAATGGTCTCTTTTTCCATGCCAGGATTCACACTACGCGCGGCAACATACTTTGACGTGAGCGGTCCAGTGCGAGTGACGGCGAGCTACTGTAAATCTGGTGTACGACACGAATTGATCAAGCGGCCCGTACGGTTTGATTGCGAACGGGTTTGAAGGTGTTATGTGATGCAGCGGGAGCTTGTAGTGATCAACGTTAAGCACTATTCGAACGCACGCCTTGCCTGATGACTCGCGCCGGAGATCCGCCGACAAAGGTATCCGCCGGCACATCGCGCGTCACGACCGCTCCTGCGGCAATTACTGCGCGATCTCCAATCCTCACTCCCGGACTGATCACCGCATGCGCATATACGATCACTTCATCGCCGATAACTACGGAAGCGAATATGGAGTTCGTTGGGCCGGCACGATAATCGGTGCGACTCGCGAAAATACCGACCCCAGGACCGCAGTCAAAGTACTTGCCGACATGAATTCCTCCGGGGCCTGCGCCGTAGAGCACGCAGTTTGGCGAGATGACTCCATGCTCGCCGATCTCGATATGGCCCTTTTTCTGGCACCATTCCATGCCCCCGAGATGCAGTACCGTACCAGTTTGAAGAATTACACCGGCACCCAAACGCAGGTTTTCTAGCGGACCTTTGAAGCTTACGCGACGCTCAATTGTTACTTCCGGAAAACGACGCTTGACTTCCTGCACCGTGTTGCGCTCAGCGACCCATTCCCGGATCCCACGCAGCAAGCCTGTCATCGCTGCACCTTGCGCCAAACCGATCCACGTCGCCGCTGCTTCGACAGTGACATCACCAACGCGAGGCAACAGCCGAAGAAGAAAACGTTCACCCGTTCGCTGCGTGGATAACAAACGCAACCATCAGGCCCCCAAAAGACTCTTCTTGATTGCCGCACTTACGTCCCCAACATCCGCCTCGGTTAGCTTCGCAGAGATCGGTATGCTCACCGTCTGCCGCCCGATCTTGATCACGGGAGGATAATCCTCGGGCTTCCAGCCGAAGTTCTCCTGGTAATACGGATGCTCCGGAATGCTCAGGTAGTGCACGCCGATGCCGTGCCGCTCTGCGCGGCACTCGTGGCCGCTTGCGAAAAGCAGAACCAGAGAAGAATCGCCGTGTAGGCGAAGATAGGATAGGGCAGGCCGTCGGAGGGGAACTTCGCGAACACGCCGAAGATGACCACAAAGATCAGCATGGTCAGAAAGGGCTGCAGGATCGCCCACGCGGCGCCGATTAGGGTCTGCTTATACCGAACGCGAATGTCTCTCCAGACCAAAAAGAACAGAAGCTCGCGATATTCCCAGAGGGACCGCAAGTCGAGATTGAATAATCCTCGGCTCGGTTGGATCACGACCCGAGGCCGCGTGGTGTTATCGACGGGCGGCGGTGTGTCCCTCGCGGCGCCTGATCGGCTACTTCCAGATGCCTTGTCAAGATCTTGCTCTACGGCTTGCGTCATACGACCGCTCTCTGCGCGGAATTCCGCTTTGGGGTTGGTCGGTTTAAGTCTGTCGTAACGCCGTCAAGCAGAATCCTCTTGATATGGCCAAAGGAAATTACCACTTCAAACGCCTGAGCCAGGGGGTGGTTTGCGCGCCGTTACGTAATAGCCGCTTGTCTCTAATGCGGGGTCGCGGTCGAGCTTGTCGAGGAGCGGCGCAAGCCTTTGTCCAATATACCAGAACACGCTTAGCATCCCGCGCAGTGCGAGACGCACGAGCCTCGGGCCCCTGATGAAGCGCATGCTGAAGTAGTTCGCCTTCAGAACCGCCGAAGTGAAGAATCCGCCCTGCGGCTCGATCTGAACTTCAAGGAAGCCGGCCTTGTGAAACAGGTGCTGGAGTCCGAAGGGCGTGTAGCGAAAGTAATCGTGGGGGGGCCTCGTGAATTTGCCATTGCCATGGCACTTCGAGCACGATGTAGCCGCCAGGGCGCAGAATGCGGAAGGCTTCGTTCAGCATTATCTGCGGTTCGCTCAGGTGCTCCAACACCGACAGCGACACGACGGTGTCAGCGACCTCGGAAGGGATGGGCAGCGGCTCGCTGAGGTTCGCCTCGATGTCAGGCCGGCTATCGTGCTGACTGTTCGCCCAGTCAACAGCGGTGTAAGTTTGCGCGTAGCGCAGGAAAAATTTGCGGTATGGCGCTTCGCCGGCGCCAAGGTCGTATAGGTGACCGGTGTAAAGATCTGCATACCTAGTCATCATCCGGTCGCCGATGTCGTAGACAAGCCAGTTGTGCGCTTGGCGGTTGGGATGGGTCATCGTTAGGTTTCTGCGCGGACGGCGGTCATCTCGTCTGCAATCAAGTCAGATCCAGACGGCTCGGGCGGACGCTCGCACATAATCTGTTCACCCCCGCGCGATGAGTGCGGCGATGATTGCGTGATACTCAATCGGTCATGATTATTAACTGCGCAGCACTGCACGCACCGCGGCGATGACGTCATCGATATCCGCGTCGGTGAGCCGCGCTGAAATCGGCAGGCTCACCGTCTGCCGGCCGATCCGGGTTGCGTGCGGAGTGTCCTCGGGCCGCCAGCCGTATTTTTCCTGGTAGAACGGGTGCTCGGGGATGCCGAGATAGTGCACGCCGACGCCAATGTTATGCGCGGTCATCGCATTGAGGAACTCGTCGCGGCTGATGCCCGTGCGGTCACGGTCCACGAGCACGGTGTACAGATGGTAGGCATGGCGGGTGTCCGGCTCGGGCGCAGCCGGCAGCCCGAGCGGCAGGCCGGCGAACGCCGCGTTATAACGATCCCAGACTTCCCGGCGCCGCTTCGAATAGCGCTCGACGCGGCGCAGCTGGTGAATGCCGATCGCCGCCTGCAAATCCATCATGTTGTACTTGAAGCCCGCCTCGACCACCGAGTAGTGCTTGTATCCCTCGTCGCTGAAGCGCTTCCATGCGTCCTTGCTCATGCCGTGCAGTGCCAGCGTCTTGATCCTGGCGGCCTGCGATTCGTTGCGGGCCAGCACCATCCCGCCCTCGCCGGTCAGCACGTTCTTGGTCACGTAGAAGCTCAAGCAGCCGAAATCGCCGAACGTGCCGGCCTTGCGGCCTTTGTACTCGGTCTCGATCGCGTGCGCGCAGTCCTCGATGATCACGAGATCATGGCGGGAGGCCAGGGCGCCGAGCGTGTCCATGTCGCACGCGCGCCCGGCAAAGTGCACCGGCACCATCGCGCGCGTGCTTGCATTGATCTTGCGTTCAACGTCACGCGGATCGATGTTCATGGTCACCGGGTCGCAGTCGGCGAGCACCGGCGTGGCGCCGGCGTGAATGATGGTGTTAACAGTGGCGCAGAAGGTCATCGCCGTGGTGATCACTTCGTCGCCGGGCCCGATGCCGGCGGCGAGTATGCTCAGGTGCAGCGCTGCCGTGCAGGAATTGACCGCGACCGCATGCTCGGCGCCCTTGTACGCCTTCATGTCGTTCTCGAACTGCGCAGCCTTGGGTCCGGTGCCGAGCCAGCCGCTCTTCATGGTGGCGAGCACCTCTTCGATTTCGGCATCCTCGATGGCCGGGGCGCCGAACACCAGGAATCGGTCTTTGGATCGGATGGGAGCGGTCATGCGGTTTGCTCGGAAAGGTGGCGAAGCGAAGCCGGTGCGCCGCCTCAGTTTTGAGACTCCCGCAGGATGTCCATCAGGTACTGGCCATACTCGCTCTTGCTGAGCGGCTGCGCCAGCGCCTCGAGCTGCCCGCCACTAATGTAGCCCATGCGAAAGGCGATCTCCTCGGGACACGCGATCTTGAGCCCCTGGCGCCGCTCGATGGTCTGGATGAAGGTGGACGCCTCCAGCAGAGAATCATGCGTGCCGGTATCGAGCCAGGCAGTGCCGCGCCCGAGTACCTCGACCGCGAGCTTTCCGCGCTGCAGGTAGACGCGGTTGACGTCGGTGATTTCGAGCTCGCCGCGCGCCGACGGCTCGAGCGTGCGCGCGATTTCGATCACGTCGTTGTCGTAAAAATAAAGGCCGGTGACCGCATACCGCGACTTCGGCCGGCTTGGCTTTTCCTCGAGGCTCAGCGCCTGCTCGTTCTTGTCGAGCTCGACCACGCCGTAGCGCTCGGGGTCGCGCACCGGATAGGCGAACACCGTCGCGCCGCAGCGCCGCGCCGCGGCGCGGTTGAGTTTCGGCACCAGGTCGGTGCCGTAGAAGATGTTGTCGCCGAGCACCAGCGCGCTGGCGTCGCCGCCGATAAAGTCGCGGCCGATAATGAAAGCCTGCGCCAAGCCTTCGGGCGATGGCTGCACTGCGTAGCGAATGTCGAGACCGTAGCGGCCGCCGTCGGCGAGCAGCTGCTCGAAGCGAGGGGTGTCCTGCGGTGTCGAGATCACCAGGATGTCGCGGATCCCCGCCAGCATCAGCGTCGACAACGGGTAGTAGATCATCGGCTTGTCGTACACCGCCAGCAGCTGCTTCGAGACCGAATGGGTTATCGGGTACAGCCGTGTACCCGATCCGCCCGCAAGAATGATGCCCTTCATGCCTCTGGCTCCCGCGACACGTAGTTGGTTTCGATTTACTTCGCGTACTTGCGGCTCATCACATCAATGGAGCCTGGAGGCTGCGCGCCATGTCGCGGCGAGAAGGCTTTGTGGGCTTCGGTTGATTTTTTGAACACTTTGATAGGTGCAATGATGCTATCGGAAGTGTCAGATGCGAAGAAGACGTTTTCCAAAGCTTTTACAGCCCGTGGCGGCGGCAGTCAACGCTGAGACACGTCACAACCAATCTGCTGGAGCGTTATGCACCAGCTCTGCGAGGTTGTCTTCCACGATGAAAATGGGAAGGTTTCGAATTTCATGCGTTGAGTAAGACAGGAGGCTGAACGTGCGAGAACCGCGCCGTTTTAGGGGTTAAATGGAATGTCGATTACTGCCTGGATCTATATGCTTTTCAGGAACATACCGCGCGCCCGCTGGCATGGCCTGGAGCGAGTATGGCGCGACTGCAGCGCAATGTTAGATGTAGGAGATCATGAAGGTTGTCTTGTTTTGCGGCGGCCTCGGAACGCACTTGCGCGAGCACTCGGACACGATCCCGAAGCCGCTCGTAGGCGTCGGCATACGTCCGATCATCTGGCACCTGATGCGGTATTACGCTCATTTCGGGCACAAGGAATTTATCCTCTGCCTCGGATACCGTGGGGATTTGATACGCGAGTACTTCCTCAACTACAAGGAATGCATGTCCAATGACTTCACGCTTTCAGACGGGGGACGTCGGGTTGAACTGCATTCAAGCGATATTCAGGACTGACGTATCACGTTCGTGGATACCGGGTTGCATGCGAACATCGCGCAACGATTGGTGAGGGTGCGCAAGCATCTTGATGGCGAATCCGTATTCCTCGCCAACTACACGGACGGCTTGTCGGATATACGGCTCGATCAGATGATTGCCGACTTCCAGGTTAAGAATGCCGTAGCGAGCTTTGCTGGTGTGACCGACTGGCGTAGCTTCCATAGCGTGGAGGCGACGAAGGACGGGTGGGCAACGCATATCGGCGCGCAGCAGCGAGGCGAGTTCCTGATCAACGGTGGCTTCTTTGTCTTTCGAAAGGACATCTTTGATTACATCGAGAATGGCGACGAACTCGTGGAGAAACCGTTCACTCGCCTGATGGAAAAAAGGCTTTTGGCCGTTTACCGGCATTCGAAATTCTGGCGCGCAATGGACACGTTCAAGGACAAGATCACCCTGGAGCGAATGGAAGCAAACGGAGACTGTCCGTGGATGGTATGGAGGTCATGACGAGGGTGCATTGTTTACGCTGACGTTGGGTAACCAGGCCAGGTCGGCGCTCGAGGTCCTGTGCATCGGAGCGCACTGCGATGACATCGAAATCGGATGCGGCGGCACCATCATTGCGATCCAGAAGCGTTACCCGCGATGCAAAGTGCACCCATTTCGACGCTGGCACGCCGAGCTGAGCGGCGGCCGCGGCAAGAGCCTTGATCAAAGGTTCGGCGCGCGGGGAAGTGCGGATCTGTGCGTTGCCCGACGGGTTGCTTCCCGCGCACTTGCCGGAAGTCAAGGCCGAGTTGGAGCGCATGAAGAAGGCAATCGATCCGGATCTGGTGCTGACGCACCACGGACTGGATCGGCATCAAGACCATAGCTTGATCAGCCACGTCACATGGCAGACGTTTCGCGATCACATGATCTGGGAGTACGAGATTCCGAAATTCGACGGGGATCTGGTCACACCGAACATGTATGTGCCGCTACCCTCTGCGCTGGCCGCTCGAAAAATTTCGCTGGTCATGCGCGCGTTTCCTTCACAGCGCGGCAAGCCATGGTTCAACGCGGAGAACCTGGCGGCGCTTATGCGCATTCGCGGGCTGGAAAGCCGCTCAGCCAGCGGATACGCGGAGGCTTTCCACTGCAGAAAGCTGTTGACCGAGTTCACGAATTAGATCGTCGACTCCATCACCAGTACCCAATCACTAAAACCTCCGGCATTGTCTCCGACGGGGTTGAATAACCTCAAGCCGCTCGCCGGAAATGTTCCGATTTCCTGATACGCAGCATTGGTCGGGTCGTACCACCGGCAGCGTACCGCGGGGCCGGCAAGCTTGCCCAGATCGATAGTCAGACCGCTCGGCGCCCTGCTGAGATAAGCAATCCCGAAAGAACCATCGGCGGCGAGTGCGGCAAAGTTGAAATCGGGATCGGCGCCCCAGCCGTTCGTCATGAACGTTCGGTTGCCGTAGTCAGGAACCAGCTTGGTCCAGCTTCTCGCAGTGAAGAGGGCCGCGAAGTGCATCATCGAGCGTGCACAAGCGGAGTCCATCGCCTCTCGCCAGGTCAGCGGCGATGGGACCAGGAAACGACCACCGAATGGCCATACCGCGACATGCCCGTAGACCGCCCCCATCCCTCCCTGCAGGACCGAACCGTAGGCGAGCATCCGGATGGTCGTGTCGGAGACGGCTGCCTGTTCATAGGTGTCCTCGATCCGGAAAAATGGCTTCCAGTTCGGAGAGGTATAGGCAGTGTTCGCAAGAGTTGCCGAATGGCCTAAACGGTCATAGAGTGCGTTGACCTTGAACCAGGCGAGGTCGCCGGACCAATAGTGCAGAGTATCCGTTTCGCGGTGCCCGTGATGCGAGTGAAGCGCGTTCGGGAAAACGCTGTTGATCCCGTTGACCACGGCCTTCAATAGGGACTTGTCAGGAGCGTCGTAGTCACCGCCGCTCATCCACATAACGTTCTTGAAGGCTGCGTATCGTGTCCCGAGAAACTGGCCGTACGAAAACAGCTTCGGCACTCCGTTCGACGTCATTTCCTGGTACCAGCCTTCGTTGCCTCCCCCGAATCCGTTGTAGGAGTGGAAGGCCAAAATCAGCATGTTGCGCAACGATGCCTGCTGGAAAATGAAATCGATCATCTGCCAGTAGTCACCATTGGGCGTCGAAAAGTCGCCCGGCACGCTAAAGGGCTGGTCGCCGTAGTAGTTGAGCCACGGCGGCGTGTGCTTCGAGTAATGGTGCTCGACCAGGTTGACGGAAAAGGCATTGAATCCCTTCGCCTGCCGATTGTTCAAATACTCGACAACTTCTTCCCGCGACAAATTGCACGCCAGCGACCAAGCGGTATCGCCCAACAGGAAAAAAGGGCGTCCCGTGGAGTCGGTCAGGTAGCGTTTGCCCGGCAGTGCCTGCAAGGGGAAGACCGCGGGAAGCGGTGGTGGCGGCGAAGGCGGTGACGGTGGGGATGGGGGTGGTGACGGCGAGGGCGATGGCGGTGGGGACGGTGATGGCGATGGCGGGGGCGGCGAACCTGGGGGTGGTAAGCCAGGTGAAGCAGCGGCAGGCGCAGCATCCGATCCGCCTCCACAACCCGTTAATACGGAGGTCGTCGCGACCAGCGCCTTTAGCGCATCTCGCCGCGTAATTCTTCCAGCAGCCATTAAAGCTCCTCTTTCACTTCGTTTTTTTATTCCGGGTCGAGCTGTAGAGCGAGGCGACAAGCATCTTAAGTGACCCGGTGGATAGGATTCCGGCGGCGAAACTGAGGCAAGATAGGGGCCGTATGCGACTGTGCGTTCGATCCCCCGTATGCGGGTAAGACGGCGTTTGGGCTGGTTCCTGGTGATCGGTCTGGCGGTGGCCGTGATCGGGTTGGCAATCGTGGTTGCCCGATCCGACGCTCTGAGTTGGCGCGCGCGCATAATTTACGCCAAGCTCACGGGCAGCCTGCCGGAGATTCCGTATCGTGAGCTGATCGTCTGGCTCGCACCTGACAGCCCGCTTTACCTGCAGCCGTTGGCCGAGAATCCGAACGTGCACGCCGGTGTCCAGAACCGGTTCTCCGAGGACCGTAGCGCCGCCGAGAGCGGCCGGCTCGTGTTCGGGAAATCATGCGCTAGTTGCCATGGCGACGCAGGCCGCGGGTCGGCCGGTCCGGACCTGGTGGCCTCGGTTGGCAATACGACCGATTGGGCTTTTTTTTCGGCCACAAAATGGGGTCGTCCCGGGACTGCGATGGCGGCGCAGCCGCTGACTGATGTAGAAATCTGGCAGACACACGCCTACTTACGTCGACTTGCGATCGCTTCTTCGGCCAAGGACGATAGCTCACAGCAATCAAAGCGAGCCCCAATTTATATCGACCCGGAGTCGATCGTCGCAGCGTCGGACAGGCCGCACGAATGGCTGACCTACGCGGGCAACTATGGCGGTTATCGTCATACGACGCTGTCGCAAATCACGAAAGACAATGTCGATCAGTTGCGCGTGGCATGGATTTCGCAGCTGCGCTCGACGGATCAATGGCTCGAAGCCTCCCCGATTGCAGCGGGAGGGTTGTTGTTCGTCACCGAGTCGCCGGGAGGTGTGGTTGCACTTGACGCCCAAACCGGCGCGAAAGTTTGGCAATTCCGAAGGCCGCTGCCTTCGAACTTGCTGCTTTGCTGTGGCTCGGTAAACCGCGGCGTCGCGATCCTTGGAGACAAAATCTTTGTGGCGACGATCGATGCGCGTCTGATCGCACTCGACGCAAACACCGGCCGGCTGATATGGGAAGCACCTGTTGCCGAGAACCGCGACGGCTATGCGATGACGGGCGCGCCGCTCGCATTCAAAGACCGGGTGCTGGTCGGGATCTCGGGA
>JBGTEW010000472.1:0-2806 GCA_041747615.1 Burkholderiaceae bacterium
AGCCGCCTACTACGCGGAAGTTCCGGATCCATCAGTGCCGGCTCAACGAGTCGCGTTCGGCACTTCGGGACACCGGGGTTCGGCTTTCGAAAAAACCTTCAACGAATCGCATGTGCAGGCGATCACGCAGGCCATTTGCCAGTATCGACAGCAGCACGGCATCGACGGCCCGCTGTTTCTCGGCATCGACACGCACGCGCTGTCGGCGCCGGCCTTCGAGAGCGCGCTTGAAGTTCTCGCCGCGAATCGTGTTGACGTGCTGATCGCACAGGGCGGCGAATACACGCCGACGCCGGCGATATCGCACGCGATCCTGTCTTACAACCGCGGTCGCACGACCGGGCTGGCTGACGGCATCGTGGTGACGCCTTCGCACAACCCCCCGGAGGATGGCGGCTTCAAGTACAACCCGCCGCACGGCGGACCGGCCGAAGCCGCCGTCACCGGCTGGATCGAAGCCAAAGCCAACGCTTTGCTCGAAAGTGGCTTGAAGGACGTGCGGCGCATTCCGTTCGATCGGGCGCGGCGCGCCGACACCACTCGTGAACACGATTTTCTGAACGAGTACGTCGCCGACCTCGGCAGTGTCATCGATCTCGATGCAATTCGCGGCGCCGGTGTTCGCATGGGGGCCGATCCGCTCGGCGGCGCGGGAGTGCACTACTGGGCGCGCATCGCACAGCGCTTCCAGCTCGATCTGACTGTCGTCAGCGACGAAGTCGATCCGACCTTCGGCTTCATGAGTCTCGACTGGGACGGCCGCATCAGGATGGACCCCTCGTCGGCCTTCGCGATGCAGCGGCTGATTGGACTAAAGGATCGTTACGACATCGCGTTCGCGTGCGACACCGACTACGATCGTCACGGCATCGTTACGCGCAGCGCCGGACTGCTGCCGCCAAACCATTATTTGGCCGTGATGATCGATTATCTGTTTCGCAATCGGCCGCGCTGGAGCAAGGATGCGGCGGTCGGCAAGACAGTGGTCAGCAGCGCGCTGATCGATCGTGTGGCCGCGAGACTGAATCGCAAGCTGCTCGACATGCCGGTCGGCTTCAAGTGGTTTGTCGATGGCCTGCTCGACGCCTCGCTTGGTTTTGCCGGTGAGGAAAGCGCCGGCGCGTCGTTCAGCCGCATCGACGGAACCGTATGGACGACCGACAAGGACGGCATCGTGCCGTCACTGCTGGCGGCGGAGATCACCGCGCGCACCGGCCGCGATCCGGGCGAGCTGTATCGCGATCTTGCACGCAGCCTTGGCGAGCCGGCGGCCGATCGAGTCGAGGCGTCGGCCACCGCCGAGCAGAAGCGCAAGCTGGCGAAACTCTCGCCTCAGCAGGTGCGCATCACGGAATTAGGCGGCGAACCGATCGAGCGCGTGCTCGATCGCGCACCGGGCAACGATGCGCCAATCGGCGGCATCAAGGTGATCGCCGCCAGCGGCTGGTTCGCCGCCCGTCCGTCCGGCACCGAAGATATTTACAAGATCTACGCGGAGAGTTTTCGCGGCGAGGACCATTTGCGCCAGATTTTCGAAGAGGCGCAGAGAATCGTCGATGCTGCGCTTGCCGCTGACGGCCCGAATCTTTCGCCGCGCTAGGCGGCGCCGCAACACGGAGTGACCATGTCGGACCAACTCGATCAACTCGATCAACTCTGTATCAACACCATCCGGTTCTTATCGGTCGACGCGGTACAAAAGGCCGAGAGCGGTCATCCGGGCATGCCGATGGGCGCAGCGCCGATGGCGTATGTGCTATGGACGCGCCTGCTTAAACATAACCCGCGCAATCCGCAATGGTTCGACCGCGACCGCTTCGTGCTCTCCGCCGGGCACGGTTCGATGCTGCTCTACAGCCTGCTGCATTTGACCGGCTATGACCTTTCGCTCGCCGACATCAAGCAGTTCCGGCAATGGGGCAGCAAGACGCCAGGGCATCCCGAGCGCGAACATACGCCGGGAGTTGAGGTCACCACCGGGCCGCTCGGACAGGGCTTTGCCAATGCGGTCGGTATGGCGATCGCGGAAGCGCAACTCGCGGCGCGCTACAACCGTCCCGGATTTGACCTCATCGACCACGCCACGTATGCGATCTGCAGCGACGGTGACCTGATGGAAGGCGTGGCGTCCGAAGCGGCATCGCTTGCGGGCCACCTGCGCCTCGGCAAGCTGACCTGCCTGTACGACGCTAACCTCGTCACCCTGGCCGCCGGCACCGACATTGCGTTCTCGGAAGATCGTGCACGTCGCTTCGATGCCTACGGCTGGCACACGGTAAGGGTCGATGATGGCAACGACCTGGCCGCGATCGAAGCCGCGTTGCAGAGCGCGCGCGCGGAAACCACGCGTCCGTCGATGATCCTGGTGCGCACCCACCTCGGTTATGGCTCGCCGAACAAGCAGGACACGTTCGAGGCGCATGGATCACCGCTCGGGGCCGACGAAGTGCGCCGAACCAAGCAGGCACTTGACTGGCCACTCGAGCCGGCCTTCCTGATTCCGAAGGAAGCGCTCGCGCATTTTCGCGAAGCGGTGACACGCGGTGCGCGCGAAGAGCAAGCATGGAAGGAGCGTGTCGCCGCTTACGCGCAAGCCTTTCCCAAGCTCGCCCAACAATTGGGTCAAAGTGTGCTCGGCGAATTGCCAGCCGGCTGGGACGCAGACATTCCGGTGTTTCCTGCGGATGCGAAAGGCATGGCCACGCGTGCAGCCTCGGGCAAGGTGATGAACGCGATCGCGCCGAAGCTGCCGGCGTTAACCGGCGGCTCGGCGGACCTCGATCCGTCCACCTACACCGCGCTGAAA
>JBGTEW010000473.1:0-6916 GCA_041747615.1 Burkholderiaceae bacterium
ATTCCGGAGGCATCCGCCGAGCGCACGACGCCGTACTCCCCCTTGTCGTTCGCTTGATCGCTGACTGCCTGCGCCCGCCACAGCTTGATCGATACGCCGTTCAATAAACTCGACGCAACCGGAAACGGATCCAACGCACGCACCCGGCGCTCCAGCTGGTCGGCAGCGCTCGACCAGTCGACACTCGCTTCCAACTTGTTCACCTTGTGTGCATACGTGGCGCCTTCTGGCTGCGGTGTCGCCACCAACTGATCGGCATTGCGCAGCGCTTGGACGATCAGCCGCGCGCCGACACGTGCCAGCTTCGTCGTAAGCGTTGCCGCAGTGTCGCCGGATTCAATCGCGACTTTCTCGGCGGTCAGCATCGGACCGGTATCAAGCCCCGCGTCCATCTGCATCAGCGTGATGCCCGTCTCTGCATCACCTGCTTCGATTGCACGGACGACCGGTGCCGCCCCGCGCCAGCGAGGTAGCAGCGACGCGTGAATATTGATCGCGGAGAGTTTCGGCTCCCATCCGGCACGCACCCCGCGCGGTATGTCGAGCACTTCAGGCGGCAGGATCAACCCGTAGGCGGCTACGACCAGCACATCGGGCGCGACGGCCCGTAGTCGTCGCAGGGCGGCTGACGCGGCATCGCCCTTTCGCAGCGACGGTGGCGTCTCGACCTCGATGCCATGCGACAGAGCGAGTTGCTTGACGGGACTCGCAGCCGGTTTCAGGCCACGCCCTGCCGGACGATCCGGCTGCGTCAATACCAGCGGTACAGTCCAACCGGCACTCGGTGCAGCGCGGACGATGGCGTCCAGAGCAGCCGCCGCGAAGTCCGGCGTGCCGGCAAAGACGATGCGCATTGAGCGATTTTAGAGGCCGCCCATCTTGCCGCCCAGCGCGAGCAGCGCGACCAAGGCAATGAAGCCGGTAGCGATGCCCGCGAAAAGATTGCGACGAAGGACGAAGTAGACGATCAGCGCGAGCGCGCACGCGATTAGTCGCGCAGGCAGTGGCGTGGCGGCGAGCGTGCCAGTGGGTAGCAGCAGGATGCGCACCGCGAGGCCGGCAATCAGGGCGTACGCGACGCACCCCGCCCAGACGAAGAACTCGCTGTCCAGGCTGACACGGCTGGACACCAGCAAGCCCAGGCCGCGCCACATATACGTGCCCAGACCGCAGGCTACGACCAGCAAGGCGAGTTCAAGCATGCTTGTTCCTTCTGAGCGCCGCCCATGCGAGGGTGCCGCCGATCAGGCCCCCCAGCAGCACGCTCCATTGCGGAGCGGCCAGGTAGATCAGCGGGCCGGCCACCGCACCGAACGCCAGTGCAAGCACGCCGTGCCGGGTGCGTGTCTCGCCGGTAAGGATCAACACGAAGTACAGCGGTCCGATGAACACCAACCCTTGACGCACGAGTGGCGGCAGCCACTCGGCCAACGCGTAGCCGATCACGGTGAACACCAGGCATGCCACCCAGTTCGTCAGCGCGAAGCCGACAAACCAGGGCAGGCGCTGATCGCGCGGAAGCTCCGGGCAGCGACGCATGCTGGCCGCCCACCCGGTCATCGCCAGCAGGTGCACCGCGGCATAGAGGCGCCACGTCGCCTGCTCTGGCTGGCGCAGCATCGGCAACAGCGCAACGGTCATCGGCAGAAAACGCGCCGCAGTGAGCGACACCGTGATCGCGATCAACACCGGCAATGTTCCGGCGATCGACATTTCAAGCATCGCCAGCTGCCCCGGCAGCGCAAAGATGGTCACCGTCGACAGCAGCGCTGCCCACAGCGGAAACTGGCTGCCATGGGCCAGCGCACCGAAGCCCAGATAGCCGGCGGCGAGCACCATCGAGGGCACGCCGATTGATTCGCGCACCGCCGCCCAGAAGGCGGCTCGGGCATCGGGATACAAGTTCAGATCTTGATCTTGGGGTCGAGCCAGTCGCGCAGCGAGTCGCCGAACAGATTGAAGGCAAACACCGCCAGGCTGATCGCCACTCCGGGGAACACGATCATCCACGGCGCCTGCTGATAGAAGTCGATTGCCGAGCCCGACAGCATCAACCCCCAGGCCGCGGTGGGCTCGGTCACGCCCAGCCCCAGGAACGAAAGCGAGGCCTCGAGCAGGATGGCCTGGCCGACAAAGGCGGTCAGCATGATCAGGTACGGCGCGACCACGTTGGGCACGATGTGTCTGAAGATGATGCGCGTGTGCGAAAAGCCGGCGGTGCGCGCAGCATCGATGTATGGCATCTCACGGATGGCCAGCGCGGATGAGCGCACCACGCGCGCCACCTTGGGCACCATCGGCAGGCCGATCGCGATGATCAGGTTCCAGTCGATCCCGAACACGATGTTCTTGCCCAGCACCGAAACGACCGCCAGCGCCAGCACGATGATCGGAAACGCCAGGATGATGTCCATGAAACGCTGGATGATCATGTCGGTGCGGCCGCCGAAGTAGGCTGACGCCACCCCGATGATCGCGCCGAGGGTCGAGCCGATCAGCGACGAGAGGAAACCCACCGCCAGCGCGGTCTGCGAGCCGTAGATGATGCGCGAGAACACATCGCGCCCGAAGTTATCGGTACCGAGCAGATGGTCGCGCGAAGGCGCCGCCAGTATGTTGGCGTAGTCCACCGTCAACGGATCGTATGGCGCCACCCAGGGCGCGAACGCCGCGGCCAGGATCATCAACACAATGATCGCCAGCCCTGCCGTGCCGAGCGGCTGCTGCAGGATGAACGCGAGCACCGGGTGGCGGCGCTTGGGCACCTTGTAGGTGACTTCGATGGGAACAGCGCTCATCACAGATAGCGAATCAGCGATACCGAATACGAGGATCGAGCCACGCATACAGCAGATCGATCACGAAATTGACAATGATGAAAAACGTCGCAACTAGCAGCACCAGCGACTGCACCATCGTGAAGTCGCTACGCGTCACCGCCTGCACGAACAGCTTGCCAATGCCGTTCAGGTTGAACACCTGTTCGGTGACCACCAATCCGCCGATCAGGAAGGCAAACTCGAGCCCGATCACGGTCACGACCGGCAGCATCGCGTTGCCGAGCGCGTGCCGCATCACCACCAGCCGCTCGTACACGCCCTTGGCGCGTGCGGTGCGGATGTAGTCCTCCTGCAGCGTTTCGAGCAACGTGGACCGCATCATGCGCGTCGCCACCGCGGAATAGCGATAGCCCACGGCGAGCGCCGGCCAGATCAACTGCGCCAGGTTTTCACGCGGGTTCTCGAAGAACGGCGTGAACATAATCGGCGGGTGCCACTGGAAATACGTCAGCAGCAGCAGGATGATGATCATGCCCAGCCAGAACGACGGCACCGCGAGCCCGGCGATCGAGATCACGCGGATCACATGGTCGATCCAGGTGTCCTTGTACAGCGCCGAAAGTGTTCCGAGCGGAATCGAAATTAGCACCGCGAGAATGGTCGCCATCACGGCAACCTGAATCGAAAGCTGCAGCCTGGAGGCAATCTCCTGCGAGACCGGATTACCGGTCCACATCGACACGCCAAAATCGCCGGTCACCATGCCGCCCAGCCACTTGCCGAACTGGACATAGATCGGTTTATCGAGACCGAGGCGAGTGCGCTCCATCTCGATAATTTCCTGCGAAACATTGGCGCCTTCGCCGCGCAGCATCACTTCGACCGGATCGCCGCCCATCACGCGCAGCATCAGGAACACCAGGATCGCGACCCCGAGCAGGGTCGGGATCATCAACAGCAGCCGGTTAACGATGTAGCGCAGCAAGGTCAAGTCCGGATCGAGGAAAGTGCAACGGCCCCGGAGAGTCCGTTGCGCTTGCCCATTGCGGAGGTCTTACCGGTCGAGCCAGACGTCGGTCAAATCCTGCCCCACGTAATGGCTCGGCGTGATGTACCAGCCCTTCAGCGGCTTGTGATGCACGATGATGCGATGCCACCAGATCGTCGGGATCACATATGCCTGATCGAGTGCATGGCGCTCGAACTCGCGCAGCAGCGCAACGCGCTTGCCGCGGTCGAGTTCGCCGGCCTGCTGGTCGTACAGGGTGTCGAGCTTGCGGTCGACGTGCCCGGAGTAGTTGAGCGCCGAGCGGTCGGCCGACAAAAACTTCTGCAGTTGCAGGTTGGGTTCGTCCATGAAGTCGCAGTTGAAGTCGAGCGCCGCGTCGTAGGTCGGGTTGTCGCGCTGCTGCGCGGCCAGATACAGCCGTGTTTCGAGCTGCTCGTGCTGCACCGTCAGCCCGATCTGGCGCCACTGGTCGATGAGGAACACACCGACCGGCGTATAGGGCATCGCCACATTTCGGTTGGTCAGCTTGAAGGTCAGGCTCTCAACTCCGGCCTCCTTCAGCAGCTTGCGCGCCTCGGCGCGGGCTGCGTTGATGTCGCGCGCAAATCCCGGCAGCTTGACCAGATCGGCCTCGCTGGTCGCGAGGTCATAGCCGGGGCGCAGCAGCCCGCCGACATGCCGCACCAGCGCAATCTTCTGCAGCGCCTGTGCGCCACCCCAGCGGTCGATCGCCAGCGACAGCGCGCGACGTACGCGCGGATCGTCGAACGGCTTCTTCTTGACGTTGAAGCTCACCACCAGGCTGCATGCCCACGGAGATTCGACCACCACTGCCTTGTCTCCGAGCGCCTGCACGAGACGATCCCGGTCGGCCGGCGAATGGCCGCGAAACTCCACCAGCACCTGGCCCGCGGAGAGCGCGTTGACCATCGGCGCGCCGCCCATGAATGCGGCCCGATAGCCGTCGAGATACGGCTTGCCCTTCTCGAAGTAGCCGTCGAACTTCTTGCCGACCCAGTGCGAGCCGGCCTGATGTTCGACGAAAGTGAAGGCCCCGGTGCCGAGGATGTTGCGCTCGGGAAACTTGGGATCGGCCTTGAGCTTGGCTGCGCTATAGACGCAGTCCCAGGGCGAAGCGAAGTTGGACAGCATCGAGGCGTTGGTCTTCGACAGCTTGAACACCACCGTGTGCGGGTCGGGCGTGTCGATCGACGCGATGTCTTTGTAGGTCTCCTCGCGCAGCGAACGCACGCCGGTCGGCGGTTTCCTCAGCCTGTCGTAGGTGGCCCTGATGTCCTCCGACGTGAACGCAGAACCATCATGAAACTTGACGTTGCGCTTGAGCTTGAACGTATACGTCAGCCCGTCAGGCGCGACCGTCCAGGATTCGGCCAGGTCGCCCATCACCTTCGGATAATTGGGAGTATCGAACTTAAGCAAGGTCGAGTAATGCGGCCGCACCGGATGGATAAACGCAAACGAGCTCTGCGCGTGGCAGTCGTAGTTGGGGGGCTCTGCACTGACCGCAAAGGTCAGCGTGCCTCCGGTCTTCGGCGCCTGCGCCAGCGCAGGCGGCACGCCGAACGCAAGCACGGCCGCGAGGGCAGCGTACGGAATTTTCATGATTGTCTCCTTGTGAATTGTTTTGATAGCTACGCGATGCTAACGGGAGTCAGTGGTTATTGGCATTGATGGTTTCCTATACCTTGATGCAGGCGGCAAAGTGCATCGGCTTGATCTCGCGCAGCTCCGGCACGATTTCCCGGCATTCCTGTGTCGCCATCGGGCAGCGTGTGTGAAACACGCAACCGGGAGGCGGATCGAGTGGGCTCGGGACCTCGCCGCCGAGTACCGATCGGGCGCGTTCGCGCTCCAGTAGCGGGTCGGGAATCGGCACCGCATTCAGCAGGGCCTTGGTGTAGGGATGCAGCGGCTCGCTGTACAAACTGTCGCGATCGGCGATCTCCATCACCCGCCCCAGATACATCACGACTACCCGATCCGAGATGTGGCGTACGACGGCGAGATCGTGCGCGATGAACAGATACGTCAGTCCCAGCTTTTTCTGCAGATCCTCGAGCAGGTTGATGATCTGCGCCTGGATCGACACATCGAGCGCCGATACCGGCTCGTCGCACACGATGAACTTGGGCTCCAGCGCGAGCGAGCGCGCAATGCCGACCCGCTGGCGCTGGCCGCCGGAAAGCTCGTGGGGGTAGCGCTCGGCCATGTAGTCGAACAAGCCGACTTGGGCGAGCAGTTCGGATACACGCCGGGCGGCCGCTGCGCGGCTTGACACGAGACTGTAGACGAGCGCCGGTTCCGCGATGATCTGGCCTACGGTCATGCGCGGGTTCAGTGACGAATACGGGTCCTGGAAGATCACCTGGATCGAGCGCCGGTAGCGCTTGATCTCACCGGCACCGGCACGCGTCACGTCGAGCCCGTCGTACACGATGCTGCCGGCGGTCTGCTGCTCCAGGCGCAGCAGCGTTCGGCCCACGGTTGTCTTGCCGCATCCGGACTCGCCTACCAACCCCAGTGTTTCCCCGGCGCGGATATCGAACGAAACGTCATCCACCGCCCGCAGCACCGCGCGACCACCGCTAAGCAGGCCGCGGCTAACGTTGAACCAGGTTTTGAGCCCACGCACTTGCAGCAGCGGCTTGCTCAGCGTCTTGGCGGGGGCCGCCTGCGTTCCCGCGGCCGAGACCAGCCCGATGCCCTGCGGGCCGCGCTGAGCAAGCTCGCGCGCGCGCAGGCAGGCTGAGAAATGCCGCGGCTCGATTTCCTCCGGCTCGGGCAGCGTCAATTCGCAGGCTTCCTGTTTCGCGGGACACCGCGGCGCAAACCGGCATCCCTTCGGTGGCGCCAGCAGGCTGGGCGGAAGCCCCTCAATCGTTTCGAGCTTCGCACCGCGCGGCCGGTCGAGTCGCGGCACCGAGCGGAGCAGCCCGACGGTGTACGGATGCAGCGGCTGAGCGAACACGCGTGCCGCCGTCCCCTGTTCGGCCATGCGCGCCGCGTACATCACGTTCACGCGGTCGGCGTAACGCGCCACGATGCCGAGGTTGTGGGTGATCACGACCATCGCGATGCCGAGTTCGCGCGACAGCTCCTTCATCAG
>JBGTEW010000474.1:0-8405 GCA_041747615.1 Burkholderiaceae bacterium
GGTGCTCTCGCCGCGGCTGGACTGGCCGGTGTCTCGCGTGTGGCGGCGCAATCGGCCGCGCCCGCTGCGGCGAAGCCGCTGCCGGCATACGTCGCCTGGAAGGATGCGGACAGCATGATCATCCACTCACCGAACACCCTCGAGACCAAGCGGTCCGCATTTGGGGCGAGTCTGATCACGCCGGCCGATCGGCTGTTCATTCGCAACAACCTCGCGGCTCCCGATGTGTCGATCGTCGCGAACCCCGATGCGTGGTTGATTGCAGTCGAAGGAGTCAAGCAACCACGCTCGCTCACCGTCGCCGATCTCAAGACGCTTGGCCTGGATGCATTGCCCATGGTGCTGCAGTGTTCGGGCAACGGTCGCGCATTGTTCGACCAGAAGGCAAGCGGCACGCAATGGAGCGTGGGTGCGGCGGGCCTGGTTATCTGGGGCGGAGTTCCATTGCGCGCGGTGGCCGAGGCACTGGGCGGTGTGGCGCCCGGCATGCGATTCGTGACTGGCACAGGCGGCGAGACGATACCCGCCGGCGTTGATCCAAAGAGCGTGATCGTCGAGCGTTCGGTACCGATCTCGGTACTGAACGATGCCATGCTGGCATGGGAAATGAACGGCGAGCCTGTGCCGCATGCGCACGGCGGCCCGTTGCGGCTCATTATTCCCGGCTACAGCGGGGTCAATAACGTCAAATATGTCAAGCGCCTGGCGTTCACCCGCGACGAGACAGACGCGCGGATCCAGAGCAATCGGTATCGGATCGTGCCGCCGGGTGGCAAGGCGACCCCGAGCCTGCCGCCCGTCTGGGAGATGGGTGTGAAGTCCTGGGTCAATTCGCCATTACCGGAAGGTGCTCCGACTCGCGCGGGCTGGGTGCAGATCCACGGCGTCGCATTCGGCGGCATGAACGCAGCGCGGCGAGTGGAAGTTTCGGTGGACGGGGGCAAATCGTGGCGCGATGCCGCGTTCTATGGGCCGAACATGGGTCGGTTCGCGTGGCGCCAGTTTGTTTTGCAGACCCAGCTTCGCCCCGGCAAGCACATGATCACATCGCGCGCGACCGATACGCAGGGCAATGTTCAGGAAGCAACGACACCATTCAATTCGAGCGGCTACTTGAACGCCGGCTGGCGCGCTCACGCAGTTGAGATTACCGTCGTCTGATAGTTCGTCCTTAGAGGCCCGGGCTTCGCACTTGCTGGTGAAGCCCGGGCCTTATTGCTTTTATGAGCCATGGAACGTTAGTGAAATCAGCTGCCATATCGATCTTTCTATTTGTATGCGTCACGGCGGCTTATGCCAACGGCACAGAGCAGCGCAAACAGGCCAAGCAGCTGTTCACGCAGGACGCGACGCCTCCCTGCGGCATCTGCCATGCGCTGGCCGACGTCGGGACCGCCGGCTCGATCGGGCCGTCTCTGGACGAAATGAAGCCCGACGCCGACCGCGTGGCGCGCGTGATCCGCAGCGGTCTCGGCGCGATGCCGCCGTATCCGCAGCTCACCGACACGCAGGTCAAAGTGCTTGCCGAGTACGTGGCGCGCGCCACCGGCGCAAGCAAATAAATAGCCCCAACGCAGGTGAGGGGCGCAATTGATTAAGCTTGCGGCCGCAGGAGGCGTGGCCGAGCGGTTTAAGGCACCGGTCTTGAAAACCGGCAGAGGGGTAACTCTCTCGTGAGTTCGAATCTCACCGCCTCCGCCAAATCACCGCGAACTGCTAGGAAGCCCATGAAGATCGCAAAGCTTTTCCTGTTAATCGCCTTTGTACCAGGCGTTGCGCTGGGTGATTACGAGGTAGACAAAAAGAAATATGACGAATGCGTGGAGAAAGTGAAGAAGGAGCATGCTCTGCCGCCGGCAAGTATCAATGCGCTAAAACAATTGGTCGTTTCTCTATGTGGGCCAGCGCCAAAACCCCCTGCGCGACCGAAGAAATAAGTCAGGCAACGTAGCTCATTTTCGACATCTGTCCAAGTTGGGTTGAGAAGCCTTAGTGGTTTCTGCCTGCCCATGACACCGCGCCTCTCGTTGCGCGATATCAGCAAGCGCTATTCGGCCGTCGTTGCGAACGACGCGGTGACGTTCGATGTGATGCCAGGCGAAATCGTTGCGCTTCTCGGCGAAAACGGCGCAGGCAAGAGCACGCTGATGAAGATCGCGTATGGCGTCACGCGGCCGGACAGCGGCACCATCGCGATCGATGGATCGGCCGTTGATATCGACAGTCCGCAGCGCGCGCGTGCGCTCGGCATTGCGATGGTGTTCCAGCAGTTCGCGCTGTTCGACTCGCTGACGGTGGTCGAGAACGTGGCGCTTGGATTGCCGGTGCAGTCGATGCGCGTGGTCGAATCGGAATTGCTACAGCTTGCCTCGCGGCACGGGCTGGAGATCGATCCGGCACAGCGCATTCACGATCTGTCGATTGGACAGCGGCAACGAGTTGAAATATTGCGCGCGTTGATGAGCGCGCCGCGCGTCCTGATCCTGGATGAGCCGACCTCGGTGCTGACACCGCAGGCGGTCGATCGCCTGCTCAAGATGCTGCAACAGCTTGCGGCCGATAACGTCAGCATCGTGTTCATCAGCCACAAACTCGACGAAATTCAGCGGCTGGCAACGCGCTGCATCGTGATGCGCGCCGGCAGAGTCGTCGCTGAAGTGGATCCGCGTGCAGAGTCGGAGGCGAGTCTTGCGCGGCTGATGCTGGGCTCCGAGCCGCCAGTGATTGCCGCCCATGAATCGGCACGCGGCGATGTGGCGCTGCGGGTCCTCAAACTGAGCGTGCAGGACGTCGATGCCGGTCGCTTGCTGCGCGATGTCTCGGTCGATGTTCACGTTGGAGAGATCGTTGGCATCGCCGGCATTTCGGGCAATGGGCAGGCCGAACTGATGGCGGCGCTCGCCGGTGAAATGCGCGTGAAGCCGGATGCTGTGCAATTGTTCGGGCGCCGAATCGGCAATCTCGGTCCGGTGCAGCGTCGAGCGCTCGGAATGCGTTACGTCCCCGAGCAGCGCCTTGGGCACGGTGCGATCGCACACATGTCGCTGGCCGAAAATGCTCTGTTGACCGGTGAGTCGTTGTCATCCAGCGGTTTCGTGCACGCTGCCGAAGCGCGCAGGTATGCAGAGCGGATCGTCGAGACCTTCGGCGTCAAAGGGCCCGGTGCTGCGGCTAACGTCGAGACCCTGTCGGGTGGCAACCTGCAGAAGTACATCGCGGGCCGCGAGATACTGCACGCTCCGCGCGTGCTGCTGATCAACCAGCCGACCTGGGGGGTCGATGTCGGCTCAGCGGCCACGATCCGCAACGAGCTGATCGCGCTGCGCGCGGCCGGATGCGCCATCGTTGTCGTATCCGAAGACATCGATGAACTCTTCGAGCTTGCCGATCGGCTGTTGGTGATGGCCGATGGCCGCTTGTCGCCATCGGTACGGCCGCGTGAAATCGGCATTCCCGAGCTCGGCCGCTGGATGGCAGGGCGATGGCCGACATTGACTGCCGAGCCGGCATGAGCTCCTTGGGGCTCGTGCCACGCGAGGCTCCATCGCGTGTTGCAATCTGGCTGTCGCCTCTCGTGGCCGTTCTGCTCACACTGGTCGCAGGCGGCGCGCTGTTTGCGTCAATGGGCATCAGCCCGCTGCTCGGACTCAATGCCTTCATCGTTGAGCCGCTGGCGAGTGTGCGCGGCTGGAGCGAGCTGGCGCTGAAGGCGACGCCGCTGATCCTGTGCGGTGTCGGTTTGTCGCTTTGCTTTCGCGCCAACATCTGGAACATCGGTGCGGAGGGGCAGCTGATCGCAGGCGCGATCGCCGGCGGCGGAGTGGCGCTGCTGGCCGCACCCGATGCATCGGGGATGCATCTGTTGTGGGTGCTTCTCGCTTCAGCCGCGGGAGGTGCGGTGTGGGCCTCGATCACCGCGTGGCTGCGCGACCGCTTCAACGCCAATGAAATCCTGGTCAGCCTGATGCTGGTGTACATCGCGCACCAGCTGCTTTCGTGGCTGGTGCAGGGACCCTGGCGCGACCCGCAAGGCTATGGATTTCCGCAGAGCGCTCAGTTTGTCGAAGCTGTGCGCATTCCTCTGCTCGTCGAAGGCACGCGGCTGCATGTCGGAAGCGTGCTGGCACTCGCCGCCGCGGCGGCGGCATGGCTGCTGCTGGCACGGACAGTCATCGGCTATCAGCTGAAGGTCACCGGGCTGGCGCCGAAGGCAGCGTGCTACGCCGGGATCTCGAGCCGTCGATCGCTGTGGCTTGCGCTCTGCATTTCGGGCGCACTCGCGGGGCTGGCTGGTGGGCTCGAAGCGGCGGGACCGATCGGGCAGCTGACGCCAAATATCTCGCCCGGCTACGGATTCGCCGCGATCATCGTCGCGTTTGTCGGGCGGCTGCATCCGGTTGGAGTTGTGCTCGCGGCGCTGCTGATGTCGCTGACGTACATCGGCGGCGAGCTCGCGCAGTCGCGCCTGGGGCTGCCATCTGCGCTGACCGGAGTGATGCAGGGGATGCTGCTGTTCTTCCTGCTCACCTGCGATACATTCATCCGCTATCGCGTGCAGTTTCGGCGCGCGGTAACAGCGTGATGGATACGATCGCATCGTTGGTCGCGATCACGATCAACGCCGGCACGCCGTTGTTGCTCGCGGCAGTCGGCATACTCGTTCACGAGCGCAGCGGTGTCGTCAATCTCGGAACCGAGGGCATGATGTTGGTGGCAGCGGTGACCGGATTTGCGGTGACGCTGGCGACCGGCCAGTATTGGCTTGGGTTCATCGCAGGTGCGCTTGCGGGGGCGGCACTGGCACTGTTGTTTGCGGCTCTCGCAGTCGGCTTGTTGGCCAACCAGTACGCAACCGGCCTCGCATTGACGCTGTTCGGCGCCGGGCTGGCGGCGTTTATCGGATTGCCACTGCAAGGCGAAACTCTGCCGCCGCGCGGAGTCGACGGCATCGCTTTGCTGCGCGAGATTCCGTTCGTCGGGCAGGCCCTGTTCGCGCACTACTGGGTGGTCTATGCATCGTGGATTTTGACTGCGGCGGTGGCCTGGTTTCTGTTCCGGACGCGCAGCGGACTGATCCTGCGTGCCATCGGGCAGTCTTCGGAATCCGCTCACGCACTCGGTCATCCGGTTCGCGCGACGCGTGTGTGTGCATTGCTGTTCGGCGGGCTCTGCGCCGGACTCGCAGGCGCGTATCTGTCGACGGTCTATACGCCTCTGTGGTCCGAGGGAATCGTCGCCGGGCGAGGCTGGATTGCGCTGGCGCTGGTGACTTTTGCGACCTGGCGGCCCGCGCGCTTGTTCCTTGGCGCGTACCTGTTCGGCGGGGTGGCGATGCTGCAGTTCTCTCTGCAGGGCGCAGGGGTCAATCTCGCGCCCCAATGGCTGGCGATGACGCCCTATGCTGCAACGATCGTGGTGCTCGCACTGATCTCGCGCAACCCGCGCTGGATCAGAATGAACATGCCGACGTCCCTGGGCAAGCCGTTCACGCCGAGTGCGTAGAATTTCGCGACTCCAGGCGAACACAGAAAGAAGAAATGCAACCGTCCGCAAAGCTATTCATCTTGAGCGCTGTCGCCTTGCTGATCGTCGCCTGCGGCCGCGAGGAACCTGCGGCGCCGAAGGCCTCGCCAGTTTCACCACCCGCGGTATCCAAGGTTGAGCCACTCAAAGTCGGCTTCGTATATGTCAGCCCGGTCGGCGATGCAGGCTGGACCTCGCAGCACAACGCCGGACGAGAGCAGATGATGAAGGCGCTGGGAGATCGGGTGGCCGCGACATTCGTCGAGAAAGTTCCCGAGGGGGCTGATGCCGAGCGTGTGATCCGCGATATGGCGCAACAGGGGCACAAGCTCGTTTTCACGACCTCGTTCGGCTACATGAACCCAACCGTCAAGGTCGCCGACGAGTTCAAGGATGTCAGGTTCGAGCATGCGACCGGCTACAAGACAGCCGCGAACGTCAACACCTACAACGCGCGCTTTTACGAAGGACGCTATCTGGCCGGCATGATCGCCGGGCGCATGAGCAAGACCGGGACACTCGGGTACGTCGCCGCGTTCCCGATACCCGAAGTCCTGCAGGGGATCAACGCTTTTACGCTGGGTGCGCGCGCCAGCAATCCAAAAATTCAGACGCGTGTCGTCTGGATCAGCACCTGGTACGACCCCGGCAAGGAGCGCGACGCCGCGAACACGCTGATGGGGCAGGGCGCGGACGTGATCACGCACCACACCGATTCGACCGCCGTGGTTGCTGCCGCCGAGGAGAAGAAGAGAATGGCGGTCGCGTATCACTCGAACATGGCGAAGTTCGGTCCGAATGCGCAGCTGGTGGCCGTGACGCATCACTGGGGCGATTACTACACACAGCGTGCGCAGGCGGTGATTGACGACACCTGGAAGGTGGCCCCGGTATGGGGCGGTATTCGCGATGGCTTTATCAAGCTCGAGGGCTACTCGGAAAAATTGCCGAAGGAACTAGTCGATGCAGTGCGGGCGCGCGAGAGCGAAATCGTCGCCGGCAAGTTTCACCCGTTCACCGCCCCCATCAAAAGCAGCGATGGCAAGGAAGTACTGGCAGCCGGATCGCTGACCGACGCCCAGCTTGGCGCGATGAATTACTACGTCGAAGGCGTGATCGGCAAAGTGCCGGTCGGCAACTAAAGAATCGGGGTCAGACCCCGATTCTTTTTTTACCAGCTGTACTGCACGGTGTAGCGCACCGTTACTTCGGCCTCGGGCGCGATGCTGACCGGAAAGATGACGGTGCGCGAGTCGTCCTTGCGATACTCGTGGCTGGGCTGCGCGATGGTCCAGTTGACCCAGCGATACAGATTCTCCTTGACCAGCACTTCGACCTTCTCCTTCTTCTGGTTGCGCAGCTTCACCTCGATCTCTTCGGTCATCGTTTTGCGAGTCGTATCGACCTTGAAGTCGACCTGTCTTCGTTCCCCGACCACATCGAACGCCGAACCGAGCTTCAGCAGCAGATTCTCGTTGCGTGGCGTGTGATCGATCCTGTCTTCGCCGATGAACTCGAGCGTCTGATCCGCCGGATCGAGCTTCGATACGCGCACCCGCCCGCCCGGTAACGGCATGCCCATGTTGTGGTTCGCGGCGTTCCTGAATTGCAGATACACGTCGACCTTGCGGTTGGTTTGCACCCCGTAGTTGCGGTCTGTTGCCGGCGATGACAGAAAGCCACGGTGGCCCCCGGGTGCACCGTAGTAGACGAGCAGCTTCTCGCACGGCACGCGACGCGCCGCCGGAAACAGCTCGATCTGCTTGGTCGAGTTGTCAGGCAGCGTTGTCGTGCGCCCGAGTGTGTACAGGTGATACTCGAAGAAGGATTTCTCGGCGAACCCTGCCAGCTCCTGGGCCACTTTCGATGCCCTGTCCCTGCTTGCGAGTGGGGCGGAAGCCGGCACCGCCGGCGCGCGATGCACATCGCCGGCGACCAGCTTTAACTTTGAATCGGGATAGCTCGCGCCCGACTGGTTGACGATGCTGACCCAGGCGCCGACATCCAGCTGGCACGCGTTCGCATGCGCGCCCTCTGCAAAGGTAACGTTGTAATCGGCCCA
Organism: Burkholderiaceae bacterium; assembly: GCA_041747615.1. Lineage (GTDB taxonomy): Bacteria > Pseudomonadota > Gammaproteobacteria > Burkholderiales > Burkholderiaceae_F > JACCZX01. The sequence continues at coordinate 7,586 of JBGTEW010000474.1, forward strand.
CCAGGTCAGTCCCTGCGTCTGGTAGGACACGCGACTGCGATGCGTGCCGGTCCGTTGGGCTGCGATATCCCATACCAGCGTCGGCCGCGTGATTAGGCCGCCCGGCAGTGCGGGCAGGCGGACACCGGCGTTGTGCGGCAGTATCTGCACCGTTCCGTCATCGCGCCTTAGAACCAGGCCGCCGTGCGTGGACAGTAACGTGCCGTTGAAAGACTCCGTTGCCTGGCCACGTACCTGGTCGACGGCGATCGGTCGATCAACATACTTCTGCATCAGCTTTTCAGTGCTGACCAGATCGAACTGGTAGTTCTGCTCGAGTACCGTGGTGCCCTTCGCATCGGTCATCGATTCGAACGACACCGTGGTCGGATCGATCAGCGCGGCCACATCGGTGAACCGCACAGCGTTACGCCCCTTGTCAAGGGCGAGATCACGTTCCTGCCGCACGACCGCGTAGCCGGGAACCGCGCCGCGCGACGGCGATCGATAGGCATCGGGCGAGATCGAGCCCGGTGCGGCGTTGCTATAGATAGTGAGTGCGGTGGCGGGGGCAGGTGCCTGGCTCTCGACGTCGGTGCTGCTGGCCGATGCCACGGCCAGTGCAGCGGCGACGGCCGTCTTGATCGATGCGGAAGCGTGCACGGATTTCTCCTTCAGTTCAGAGGTGCCGACGCTTGAAACGTCGGAGAACCGAAAAAGGGGTTAACTGCGATACTCGGGCCATGAATTTGAGCCGGCTGATCCTGCAATCCCTGCGCATGACCGCACGCGACTGGCGCGCCGGCGAGCTGCGTCTGCTCGCGGCGGCGCTGGTGGTTGC
>JBGTEW010000475.1:0-4421 GCA_041747615.1 Burkholderiaceae bacterium
CAGCCGCCGTCCAGGCGATAGACGCGACCGGCGATGTTGCTACCCGCGTGCTGCGCGGCTACGGCGCGATGCTCGATACTCAGGGCGCGATGGCAAATACCGCTTTCCGCTACGCCGGCGTCGCCGCTCGCGTCGCGCAGGATGCGGCGTCGATCGCGTTGATGCCGAACGACAGTTCGACCAGCCTCAAGGGTTTGCCATCCGGATCGAAGGTTGTCGCCTGGAACGAACCGCTTGCGCTGGACGACGTCAAGATTGTGGGCAGGGCGTTCGGTTGTTCGGTTAACGACGTGCTGCTGGCCTGCGTTGCAGGAGCGATCCGTTCCTACCTGGTTGGCCGCGGCGAGCCGGTCGAGGGGTGCGAGTTGCGCGCGATGGTGCCGGTCAACCTGCGCGATCCGCGTCACTGGAAGGATCTGGGCAACAAGTTTGGGCTGGTGCCGTTGCTGCTGCCGATCGGAGTCGAGAATCCGATTGCGCGCCTGTTCGAAGTGCGCCGCCGGATGGAGCAGTTGAAGACCGGGTATACGGCGGTGCTGTCGATGGGACTGCTGGGTGCGGTGGGGCTTGCCCCCCACTTTCTCCAGAAGCAGGCGCTCGAATTTCTAACCCGCAAGGCGAGCGCCGTGATGACCAATGTGCCGGGCCCCCAGCAACCCCTCTACCTCGCGGGTGCTCGAGTCACCCGGTTGATGTTCTGGGTGCCGCAGTCGGGCGACATCGGCATCGGCGTGTCGATTTTGTCGTACGACGGTGGTGTTCAGTTTGGCCTGATCACCGATCATGATGTGTGCCCCCATCCGCAGCACGTCATCGACCGGTTCGAACCCGAGTTTGAGAAGCTCGTGCTTGCACTGTGCATGTTGCCGTGGGGCCGGGCGGTCAGTGCCGACGATGCCCAGGGGTGGTTTTTCCCAGCGTCGACCGGGCGGCGGGCAAGGACGGTTAATCGATCGAAAAGCAGCGCGCGAATACGGTAGAAAGATGGACACGATTGGCGCTGAATTGTCAAACTTGCCTATAGAGTTCGTGCGCCCGATCCTTGGCTGCTTCAATTCTGCCGGCGGGCGACCCACGGGGAGGATCAGAGATGCGTAATTCGACCAGCTTGCTTTGGGCAGGCCTTTTCGCGACCGCGTTGTCGCTGACAACGCAAAGCCTCGCGCAGACGCCCGCGACGACGAAAGTCATGGTTGTTGCCGATCAGTCGGACGAAGGATCCGATCTGCTGACGATCGCAGTTGCTGGTACGCCGTTGCAGCGCACGGTGGGTGGGAAGGTGTTCGTCTTGCCGATGCGGGATATGCACGATGCGATGCGAGCTACTCGTACCGGTGAATATGATGTGATCATCGGCCCGGCGCACGTGGCGGCATCGGCACTGGTGTATGGATACGAGTTGATCGGCTCGACCGCTGCTCAGACGAAGTACGTGCTGGTGGGTTCGCCAGCCATTAAATCCCTGGCGGATCTGAGAGGCAAGCGCGCCTACTTTCCGGCACAGGACTCGCTCCGCAGCTATGTCGCACGGGGCTTGCTCGCGCAGGAGGGAATGACCGAGCGCGCGTTGAAGAAAGTTACATACGGCCAGACCAGCGGTGCAGGACTGATCTCGGTGGCCGGTGGCGGCTCGGATGCCACCGTGGCGCTCGAGAGCGAATGGAAACAGTGGTCACAGACGCACCCGAAGAGCTCGGTCGTGCTTGCAACTTCCCGCGATATGCCCGGTGGCGTCTCGGTTGTCGTCAAGAAAGAAACTCCGGACATCGTTCGGCGTGCCGTTCTGCAATGGCTGGGATCACCGGACAACCTGATTCCGAACGCTGGGCGCGTCGTTCCGGCCTCCAACGCCGCGCCGTACGAGTACGTGGCCAGCCTTGGCCTGTTCACACCCGCCGAGCTGACCGGCGTGACCCGCGTGTCGGCACGTCAGGCGTACGAGATGAGCCTTAAGGGTGCGCGACTGATCGACGTGCGCACCGAACGCGAGTTCAATACGAAGCACGCTCGCGGTTCTCAACTGATCCCGTACAACGAGAAAAGCCTCAAGGCGCTGGACTTTGATCCAAAGCTCGACTCGTTCGGCGGGATCTCCAAGCTGGACAAAGCGCAGCCAACGATCTTCTTTTGTAACGGCGCCGAGTGCTGGAAGTCGTACAAGGCATCCAAAGTTGCGCGTGACGCGGGCTTCACGACGGTGTACTGGATGCGCGGCGGCATGCCGGAGTGGAACGCAGAGGGGCTGCCAACCAGCCCGTAAGAACGGAGTGACGACGCAGGCGCTGTTTCGCGAAGACGCCTATCTGCGCGAGTGCGACGCCGTGGTCACGAACGTCGGCGATGACGGTGTCGAACTCGACCGCACGGTGTTCTATCCGCTGGGCGGAGGGCAAGCCGGCGACGCTGGCTTCCTGACGACTCCGGGCGGTACGCAGCTACGCGTCGTCGACGCCCGCAAGGCAAAGCGTACAGATGCCACACCGGACGATGTGCACCATGTGCTCGATCCGGTCAGTAACTGGCGAATTGATCTGGCAGTCGGGACGCGAGTTCGCGTGGAGATCGACTGGGAGCGCCGCTACCGTCATATGCGTTTTCATACGGCAACGCATCTGCTGTGCGCAGTGGTCAAACAGATGGTGGACGGATGCAGCATTACGTCGGACTACGCGCGTCTGGATTTCGCCATGACCGAACTCCTCGACAAACAGGACGTTCAATCGCGCCTGGATGCTTTGATCGCGGCGTCGGCGCCGGTCAGTTGCGAATGGATCAGTGACGATGAGTTACGTTCGAATCCCCAGCTCGTGAAGTCAATGAGTGTCAGCCCGCCGCTCGGCTATGGACGCGTGCGCCTGCTGCGCATTGACGATATTGACCTTCAGCCATGCGGGGGCACGCATGTCAAAAATACGTACGAGCTCGGGAAGATCTGCGTCGCGAAAATCGAAAAGAAGAGCGCGAGAACCCGCCGCGTGGTGCTCGAATTCGAAAAATAAAAAAGGCTTCCTCGGAAGCCCGGTGTGTTTGGTTGCGGGGACAGGATTTGAACCTGTGACCTTCGGGTTATGAGCCCGACGAGCTGCCAGACTGCTCCACCCCGCGGCGCGGATGTTACACGAGCCCCTGGCCGCCGCTTATCAGAATCACCCAAAAGCATGATTTCGGCCCAGGCCCGGCCTATGCTCTCATTCTGCAGATCACTTAGCAGCGCCACCGATTAGCGAATGACGTGAACGATGATGAAATCCTTCAAGCTTTCCCGTCTACTTGCGGCTGTTTTGGTCTTGACCACGGTGATCCCCGGCGTTACAGCCGCCGCCCCGATCTTCTCGGATGCGAATGTTATGAGCGTTAGCGGTGCTGCAGATGCGCCGCTGTTTTCGCATATGCGTCTGACCGGAAATCACGTTGCATTCCGCGGAGAGGACGGCTCGATCATGTTGGGGTATTACGCGTCGGGACCATGGCGCAAGAACGAGTTTTTGCGGGCCTGGGGAGACATCCCCAACCACGGTGGAGGCGGACCGCCCAACTTCGTTCCGATTCAGGAAACCGTCTCGCAGCTGCCCGAACCGTCGACGCTTGCGTTACTGGGCTTGGGGTTGGTCGCGTTCGGTGCTCTAAAGGGCCGGCGGTCCAAGCGCTGACCCCTTTTCGTACTGCGATCGAAAAGCGGCTTCGGCCGCTTTTCTATGTCCGCAGAGAAGTCGCGACTGAAGTCTCCTTTTTGAGCTGCCTAACACGGCTTCGACATGGCCGGTGATCAGCACGATCTGACCATCGGGTCCGCGCAATGGCGTGCGCGGACGATTCGGAGCGGCGGTGATGATCCCATCCCCGTTTCAGAACTGCTCGCAGATAGAGTTTTCCGGCTTCTTTAAGCCAGCCGTTGCTTGCAATCGCACGCAACGGCTGGCAAATTCATTCGGCGTAGCCCATTGCAGCGCACCGTGGGGTCGGGTCTCGTTATAACCCACGCGCCACGCTTCGATCTTGGCGCGCGCGTCATCCAAAGACAAGAACCAATGTTGATTCAGGCATTCTTGCCGTAGCCGCCCGTTGAATGCTTCGATATGCGCGTTGTCGGTCGGCTTGCCTGGTCGGGAGAATGCCAACTCGACGCGCTGCTCGTCGGCCCAGCGGTCCAACACTTTGGAAACAAATTCGGGTCCGTTGTCGACCTGAATGCGCTGCGGCACGGGGCGTTGCGCGCTTACCGTGCCGAGGACTTCGACCACGGCGTCGCCACGGATGCCTTGATCAACCCAGATCGCCAAACACTCGCGCGTGTACGCATCAATCAGGGTCAGTGCGCGCAGCTTGCGTCCGTCATACAGCTGGTCACTGACAAAATCCATGCTCCAGCACTCATTGATCGCCTGCGCCGCCGGCTTCACTTGGCGCTGTATGGCAGAGCG
>JBGTEW010000476.1:0-5261 GCA_041747615.1 Burkholderiaceae bacterium
GCAGGCAGCGCGACCGTATGGTCGGAAGCACGGCATCGAGCTCATCGCAGACTGCCAGGAACACCGCGCCCGCCGGCGGTTCCTCGAGCGTTTTCAGCAGCGCGTTGGCCGCTGATGAATTCAAAGCTTCGGCCGGAATCAGCAGGACCACGCGCCGACCGCCACGGTGCGACGAAACCGACAGAAAGTCGGTGGTCCTGCGCACCTGGTCGATCACGATCTCGCGGCTTGGTTTTGCTTTGGTCGAACGCGCGCCCTCCTCCGAAGCTTCGCTCCCGCTCGCCTCCGAGCCAGCGTCAGCGTCAGTGCGCTCGGGCATCTGTGCCGCCGGAGTCAACCAGCGCAGATCGGGATGGTTTTCGGCGGCGAGCAGGCAACAGCCGGTACAGCGGCCGCACGCTTTCGGACTGATCGGGGCCTCGCAGAGCAATAGCTGAGCGAACGCCTTCATCAGGTGCCTTTTGCCGATCCCGCGTGCTCCGTGCAGCAGCAGCGCGTGCGGCAGCCGGCCACGCCAGCCAACCAGCTGTTCCCACAGCGCTTGTTGCCAGGGCAGCGGATTCAGCAATTCCATTGCTGAATCGCCCGCATCAGCTGCTCGCCGACGACGGCGGGTGACTGCGCGCTGTCGATGACGACGAAACGCGCGGGCTCCGCAGCGGCCCGCTTCAGATACATCGCCCGCACCGCGGCAAAGAACGAGGCGGGCTCGGACTCGAATCGGTCTGCATGCCTCGTGTGCACCAGTCGCCTGGCGGCCACCTCGGGCGGAATATCGAACAGGAATGTCAGGTCAGGCTGCAAATCGGCATGAACCCAGCGCTCTAGGTCGGCGATGCGCTGCTCGTGAATGCCGCGGCCGCCGGCCTGGTAGGCATACGTAGCATCGGTGAATCGATCGCATAACACCCACTCGCCCGCGGCCATTGCAGGTTCAATCACCTGCGCAACATGCTGGGCGCGGGCGGCGAACATCAGCAATGTCTCGGCTTCGCGTGTCATCGGCTGGTTTAGCACCCACTCACGCACAGCTTCGCCCAGCGCAGTTCCACCCGGCTCCCTCGTCACGACCGTCGTCAAGCCGCGCGCGCGCAGAGCGACGCCGAGATCTGCGATGTGTGTGCTCTTGCCGGCGCCGTCGATTCCTTCGAACGTGATGAAACGCCCCCGCTGGGTCATCGAGTGCAGCACCGCTGGTAGGCATTTACAGCGCGATTGTGTTCCGCGAGTGTGTTGGAGAACTGTGAAGTGCCGTCGCCTCGCGCAACGAAGTACAGGGCCTCGGTCTGCGCCGGTCGCAATGCGGCCTCGATCGAGGCCCTGCCGGGAAGCGCGATCGGGGTCGGCGGCAGTCCGGTGCGGGTGTACGAGTTATACGGCCCATCGGTCAGCAGGTCGCGTTTGCGCAGATCACCGTCGAACTTGGCACCCAGGCCATAGATCACGGTCGGGTCGGCTTGCAGCAGCATGCCGAGCTTGAGCCGGTTGACGAATACAGCACCAATCATCGCGCGCTCGGAAGGCTGCCCCGTTTCCTTCTCGATGATTGACGCCATGATCAGCGCTTCGTACGGGGTCTTGTAAGGCAGATCCGCCGCCCGCTGCGCCCAGGTTTCCTGCAGCAGCTTTGTCTGCGCGCGATACGCCTGGCGCAAGATGTCGAGGTCACTGGTCCCGGGGTCATAGACGTAGGTCTCGGGTGCGAACAACCCTTCGGGGTGCGTCTGCTCGGCGCCGATCGCTCTCAACAATTCGGCAGGCGACATATGGGCGGTCTCCTGCTTCAGCTCGGGCTGTGTCGCCAGCAGCACCCGCATTTCCCGAAAGGCGATTCCCTCGACGACGGTCAGCCGCTCGCGAAGCACCTCGCCGGCCTGCATCTTTGCCAGCAATCCGCCGAGCGTGATGCCGCGATCCACTGCGTAGCGCCCGGCACGCAGCGATTGCGCTGTGCCGGTCAGGCGGGCGGCAACCACCATTGCGTCGGCGTTCAGCTCGATACCCGCCTTCTGCGCGGCCTGCGCGATGCTCCGAACGGTACTGCCGGCAGCCACTCGAAACTCAATGCGATCCGCGGCCATCGCCAGCGGCTTCTCGAACAGATACCAGCGGCCAACCAGCCCAGCACCAAACAGCACGATGCCGGTAAGCAACACCAGGCTGATCCACACGCGCGCCGCGCTGCGCTTTTTCATAGGAACTGTGTCATTGAACAGGAGGAAGCAAGACCAAACTAACGAGTGTTCCTTATATTAATCTGCGTAACCCACTGATCGAGCGCTACGACGTGTCTGCCCTCGCCTCCTTGAACCAAAGTTCCACGCTGGTATCGCTGCCCGAACTTGGCGTGATTTCGGTCAGCGGCGCGGACGCGATCCCGTTTCTTCAATCGCAGCTGACAAACGATGTTGCCCGGCTGCGGCCGGACCAGATGCAGTTGTCGGGCTATTGCACCCCGAAGGGCCGATTGCTCGCAACTTTCCATCAGTGGCGTGTTGATGACACGGTGTTTCTGCGGATGCCGCGCGAAATCGTCGCGTCGATCGTCAAGCGCTTATCGATGTTCGTGTTACGGGCGAAGGCGAAGGTCTCCGATGTCAGCGATGGGTGGACTACGTACGCATTGCTCGGTTCCGAAGCCGCCGGCGCAGCGAGCGGTTTGGATCTGGCAGTACCCGCGGCGCCCTGGAGCTCCACCCTTTCAGGCAATGTCAGGCTCGATCGTGTGCTGCCGACACCCGACGGGATGGAGCGCCTGCTTCTGACACTGCCGAGCGAAGCCGAGCTGAGGTGGCCGGAGTCGGTCACGCGCGCGCCGAGCAATCTGTGGTGGGCAAGTGAGATCGCGGCCGGGGTGCCGACCGTTTTCGCAGCCACGCAGGAGAGATTCGTGCCGCAGATGCTGAATCTGGAAGTGCTGGGTGGTGTCGATTTCAGGAAGGGTTGCTATCCGGGCCAGGAGATCGTTGCGCGGAGTCAGTATCTCGGCAAGCTGAAGCGTCGCATGAACATTGCTCACGTGGATGCAGCGGATGTAAGCGCCGCCGCAGACATCTACCACAGTGTGGCGGAGCAACCGATCGGCACGGTCGTGATGGCGGCGTCATCGCAGTCCGGCGGAAGTGAGCTCTTGTTCGAAGCACCTGTGGATCGGCTCGAGTCGGGGTCGCTTCATCTGCGGGCTGCCGATGGTCCGCGATTGACGCTGCGGCCCCTTCCCTATGCGCTGTTCGACCCGACCGCCTGAAGAACGCGATGGAACACTGGTATGTCTATTACAAGTGTCCCGGTGCGATCCGTGACGATGCGATCAATCGCGTGCGGGCCATGCAGGCATCGCTCGCCGCCAGTTCCGGCACAGGCGGACGTCTGGTACAAAGCGCCGATGCCGGTGACACTGCAACGATGATGGAAATCTACGAGCACATCGACGACGCTGAGCGCTTTGCTGCGGCGCTCGACGACGCGCTGGTGAGGTCCGGCCTGCCGGCCGAGTTGCGCGCCGCGCGACGCGTCGAACGGTTTCGGGACACCTGATATGTGCCTGATCGTTTTCGCATGGCGATCGCATCCGGACTATCCGCTGGTGCTGGCCGCCAACCGCGACGAGTTCTACACAAGACGGACACGCCCGGCCGCATGGTGGGGTCAGGCGGTATCCGTGCTCGCCGGCCACGACGAAGAAGCGGGCGGCACCTGGCTGGGCATCACGCGAAGCGGCCGTTTTGCGGCGCTGACCAATGTGCGTGCGCCGAACGAGCGCAATCCGCACGCGCCGTCGCGCGGCACACTGGTGTTGTCGGCACTGCAGGCATCGGAAGCGCCGGCATCCTGGCTCGAATCGAATGCGCCGCGAATGGGTGCGTACAACGCATTCAACCTGCTTGTCGGCGATGTTGCGGCGGTCGATCACGCCGCCGCAGAACCGCGTCTTAATTACTTCAGTAACCGCAACGGTGAGCCTGTATGCGCACTCACGCCCGGCGTCTACGGTCTGTCCAACGGACGTCTGGATGAGCCTTGGCCCAAGGTCGCGCGCGCGGTCGCCGGCTTTGCGTGTTCGATCGCGTCGCGCGTCGATATCGAGGCGCTGGTGCGCCTGCTCGAGAACCGCGAACTCGCGCGCGATGCGGAACTCCCTTCGACCGGCGTTCCATATGAATGGGAGCGCGCGTTATCTGCGATCCAGATCCGGGCCAACGGCTACGGCACCCGCAGCAGCACCATCCTGACGGTGCGCAATGACGGACTGACGACTTTCTTCGAGCGCACCTATGACACCACCGGCCCGGACCGGTTTTCCGACCGGCACTACGAGTTCACGATCGATCGCGCCGCGAGTCCGGCCGCGCGGGCACGTGCGTCCGGACCGCGCTAGCAGAGATTCAAAGCGCGCAGCGCATCGTGATGTGAGGAATGCCGGCGTCGTCGTATTGATCTCCCAGCACTGAATAACCGTGCCGACGGTAAAAGTCGATGGCATGCGTCTGCGCGCTCAGTACCGCCTCAACATGACCAATACGGCGCGCTTCATCCATCAGCGCTTTTAGCAGCGCACTGCCGATGCCCTTTCCGCGCGCCGACTGCGCCACCGCCATACGGCCGATATGGCCGTCGGGCAGCAACCGCCCCGTGCCCACCGCGTTACCCATTTCATCGAACGCGACGGCATGCACCGATCGAGCATCGTATTCATCGAGCTCGATGTCGGCCGGAACCTTCTGTTCTTCGACGAACACCGCGAAGCGCAGCGGCTCGGCCCAGTGCCGCATGCCCGACCAGTCACCCAGCTCGATTCGCATAGGCCGTTTGTTCGGTCATGACTCCGGTGGCACGACTTCGAATGCCTGAATCTGTCGCCTGATTGCTGCGGGAATCGGCAGCGCCTTGCGCGCAAGCGGGTCGGCATACACGTAGACCAGCTCCGCCGAGATCAGCCTTGCCTCGTGTTCACCGCGCCTGTAGATATCGACCGCAAAGCGCATGCTGCTGGTCCCGAGCCGCGCGATGCGGCCGCAAATTTCCAGCTCATCGTCATAGCAAGCGGCAGAAAAATACTCCAGCGTCGAATTGCGCACGAACAGGTCGCCGCCCTGACTTAGAAATTCTTCGGGGTACCTGAGGCCGATCGCGCGCCAGTATTCGGTGATGCAGACATCGCAATAGAGCAGATAGTGAGCGTTGAAGACAACCGACTGCTTGTCGACCTCGGCCCAACGCACACGCAAAGGCACTTTGTGCCGAAAATCGGCATACGCCAC
>JBGTEW010000477.1:0-3661 GCA_041747615.1 Burkholderiaceae bacterium
GTCGCCGGGGACGCTGACGCTGCGCTACAGGTGCTTAGGCGCGGCGTCACTTGGATCAACGAGTTGGCGTTGCCGAACGTCCCGGTCGAATTCCGTGACAGCTTCATCAACCGCAATCCGGTCAACCGGAAAATCCTGACCACGGCGAGCCGCAACCGATAACGCAATTTCCGCGACTCCGAATAGCAAAAGGAAATGAAATGGGCGCTTCTTCTATTTGCCACCGCCCATGCCGATCCAAGTCGCCCGGGGGAGCGCGGCCTGATGGAAGTCAGTAACGGCCCGGTAACACCGCGTTCGCTACGTTCGCTTCCGAGGCCAGGCTGTGGCCGTAAGGGGAACAGAATGACTAGAAGCGAAGCACGCATCTGCATCGGACTGGTCGTCGCCGCAAGTTTTTGCGCCATTGCCGCATGCGATGGGGGGCCCAGTGAAGCGGAGTTTGTCGCCGCATGCATGAAAGAAGGCGAGAAGGGGGCCAACAAGGCATTACGTCGAGAAATGGGCATCAAGGGCGACGCATTCTGCAAATGTGCGGCGACAGAAGCGCGGTCTTCACTGTCGGCAGATGCCCAGCGGGCAATGTTGCTGGACATGCAGGGCAAGAGCCAAGAGGCGAGAGCGATTTCCGCCAAGATGAGCGACGCCGATCAGATGGCCTTCATGAAGGGTGGGATGGCGGTTTTCGAAAAGTGCCTTGGCGGGATTCGATAGGTGGTGCTCACCGCGCGCGCGGTGCGGCTTTCTGGATCAGTAACGGCCCGGTAACGCCCGGGTCGCTACGTTCCACTGCAACGGGGTTACGGCCACTGGGCCGAAGGGGAACACGATGAATAGGGTACTCAAGTCCAAGCTTCCGAGGAGCATGGCGTGGTCTGCGGTGCTCATGGCACTCGCGACGCCTGCCTTTGCAGTCGATCGACAAATTGGCGTCGATCCGGCGCTGACCGGGAGTTACTCGCAGCTCACCGGCGGGGCGCCCAGTCCCTGGCAAGTCGGGCGCGGGCTCCACGTCGGTTTCTGGCAACGGTCATCGGGTGCTGCGCAGGGGGTCGGGTCGAACAACATCGCGATCATGGAATACCAGCTGCCCGAAGTGCAACCGACGCGCATCCGATCGGCGATCTTTCAGTTCAGCGGGCGTGCCGTGCAGTGCACCTTCGACGAGCAGGTCGTGGTGGACGTCTTTGCGTATGCGGGCGATGGAAGGTCCGACGTCTCCGATTCGACTGCCGGTACACGCGTCGCGACACTGTCCGCCAATTGCAAGGACAACCCCGCGTTCAACCGCCCCATTGACGTCACGAACCTGGTGCGGCAGCTTTCAGTACCGTCCGGTGTTCGATTTATCGGCTTCAACGTACGCAAGGGCAATAACCGGCGCGGCCCCGGCTTCTTTGGTTTGTATCCCGGCAAGCTCAATATCGTCGTTGCCGATCAGGACGTAGCTGTCGCGCCGAGTCCGGTGAGCATCGGCGGCGCGACCTCGGGCGGTACGCCGTCAGGGAGCTCGCAGGTCGATGTCGGCCGGGTCATTGGCGGATTGGTCGGTGCGGCGGGCACGCTTCTGGGGGGTGGTAGTTCGAGACAGGCGGGCAACGAGGCGGCCGCTGTGCTGAGCAATCCGCCCATGACGTCTGCCGACGCAGGTGTTGCGCCGTCATCAACGTTTCCAGGCACGTCTCCCACGGGCGGCGAAGTTGCAGGCGCCGCCGCGACCTCCAGCGCAGGCGTGGCTGCCCCAACAGCTCCCGCAGCAGCGCCCGTCAATGTCGACATCGTTGGCATCCGGCTCGGCATGTCGCTCGACGAGGCCAAGCGCGCGGTGCAGGCGCACTCACCAGCAATGAACGTCCACGAGACGCGTGGTATCGTCAACAACGTTTCGGCGACCGATTACCTGTCGTGGATCATCGCCCGCGGCACCCAGCGCGGCACCGACGGTTCGGGTGACGCAATTGGCGTGCAGTTTCCGCCGCCGCCCAATGCCCATCGCGCGATCTTTGTCGAGCGCTTCACCGGCTTCCAGGCAAACCAGTATCCGCTGTTCGAAACGCTGAGGCAGGCGCTGGTGCAAAAGTACGGCGCGCCGAGCTTTGCCAGCGAAGGCGTGATGCTGTGGACCTTCAATGCGGCCGGGGTGCAGATTATCGACAACAACGTGAACGCGCGCTGCGCCAAGTTTCCGCCGACCGATCCGCCGGCGCGCGGTCAGAACGTCCTGTTCAACGGCTACAAGACCGCGGGCTGCGGAACGACGGTCTATGTGCGTTACGAGCGCAACCGCGGTCCGTCGGACCGGGACCTGGTGCGCTGGATGAGCGTATCGCTGGTCGACGACTCGCAGTTTGAAGACATGCGGCAGGCCGCGGCGCGCTTTGCCACGCAGGCGACGCGCGACACCGCGAGCAAGGTCAGTGCGCCCAAGCTTTGAACGGCATCATTCCTAGGGGAGGCAGCATGAAACGCTTGGTTCACTGCACGACGTTGGTACTTGCCGCGATTAGCTCGGCGGCCTGGGCACAGGGCAAGACCGATATGAAGCTGATGCAGCCCTACCTCGGCGTGCTGGCCCCGGACTGTTCGAACTACATGCTGCCTCAGCTCAAGAACCTTGGCGATTCGCTGGTCGTGCAGGACGGCGGCAAGGCGGTGTTGACCGGACGCAACGTAAAGCCCGCGCCCAAGCACTTCGGCGCTACACCTCCACCGGAGTTCGAAACCGCATTTACGAGCGAGGTTGCGGGCGGTGAAGCGCTGGTGTTCGTGTACTACCGTAATGCTTCGGGTCTCTTCGTCGCGGTCGAGGGCGGACCGAAGGTGATGGCTGCGCTGCCGGCAGCGTTCAAGGGCAAGCGTGCTCGGCACTGCGACCCAAACCGCAACGTCGTGCCAGGGACGGGCAGCCCGGACGCGCAGGCAAAAGCCGATCCGAACAAGTTCAAGGGCTACACGCTGACTGAACTGAGCGCGTCGGGGCTGCTGTACAACGCGAAGGCGAAAGCCACTTATTACAAGGCGCTCGGTCCGTTAACCAAGGAGCCCTGGCTGGCGCAGCTGGACGGTCCGAGTTCGGAGAACAAGGCGGTCAAGGTCGCCGGCGCCGACTACGTGCTCGTCAGCACGTGCAAGAACCGCGATTGCTTCGAGAACAGCGTCGTGCTGCTCTATTCGGGCCCGCAAGATGTCGTCTACGGCAAGGTCTACCAGCGGGGCAAGTCGACGCTGATCGGCTCGCCACCCCCTGCTGTGGCCGCCGAACTCGAGCGGCTGTGGAAGAGCGAATTTCGTAAGCAGCAGAAATAGCGTTCGATCCGCTCGTTCGGCCTGTTCATAGGGGGTTCTCATGAAAAGCGACTTCCGATCCGCGGTTCGTGTTATTGCCGGGATAGCGCTCACGGCCGCAGTCGGCATGAGTTCCGCACAGACGCCAGCACAGATGGAATACGAGCGCCAGCAGCGCGAGTACCGGCAGCAGCTGGAGCGCCAGCGCGAGCAGCAGCAACAGCAGCAGCAGCTGATGAATGAGAACGCGCGCCGTCAGCAGGAGCAGTCGAGCCGAATTAATGCGCCCGCGGGTCAGAGTCCCACTTATGCGCCGCCCGCAACACAGGGGTCTTCCAGCGCGACACAAGGCGCGCGCGGCGCCGACCCAACGGGC